>JAOZSF010000019.1:2429-12631 GCA_029939815.1 bacterium | reverse complement strand
ATCTCTTGCGGCTTTAGCGTTGCCGGTTATTGAAAGCGGTTTTCATTTTTTCTTGTTCGGCTTTTGAAACGCCGTATTTATCAGCATATTTTTGCCATTCATTTACAACGCTAACAACTTCAGCAATTATTTTATCTGCTTTTTTTTCTGATATTCTAAAATATCCGGCAACTTTTTTTGCGAGTTCAAGATCTAAACTATTATCATTTTCCGAAATGTTCAAGGATAAGCCGGTTGCAAACTCAACCGGATTAATATCATAAGCTGGAGCTAAAGTCCATCCTTTTTCAGTTAAGATAAATCCATGATTTCTCAAATGGTCATCTGAATTTGAAACACAAATACTAAAAACTATTCTTCGCCAGAGTTCTTCCAAATTGTTGTCAACATTCACCCCGTTTTCCATTAAGAATTCCACTATTTCCAAATAACTTACTCCAATTTGCTCATTTGCTCCATCGTAGTACCCTAACATTGTCATCGCCGAAGAAAAATGCGCACGATTTCCGTAATTGTCCCTGTCAAATCGTTTCGATAAGAATGTATGATGTTTATTTGAAAGTTTAATTACTTTTGATTCAGCAACAATAATATTTGCCTCTTCAGCAAGTTCGTTCACAATTTTTTCCCACGCACCAACATTTTTATCATCATTTCTGCTTGGAAATTTTGCTATCCATAAATTATTTTCATTATCCAAAATCCCGGACTTCGGGCGCGCTCCGCCAAGAGAAGACCCCGGCGCTATCAACATATTCAACCATTTTATATATTCAGAATCATCAACTGCATCATTATTTTCTATTTCCAAACTTGCATGCTCTAAAGTTCTTAATGAACTCCAAGGCGGAATAGCAAGTTGTTCATCATCATTTAAATAAGGTCCTGTCTCACTATTTTTAAATCGCATTGCTCCGACCCGTTGCTTATCAAACACACCAAGAAGATAATCTGATTCATACAATTGATTTTCCAACCGACCTTCCTGTCGAGCTAATACCGCTTCCCGTCTTCTCATTAACATTCTTCCCCATCTATCCGGCGAAGAATCAAGAAACATTCCAAAATTACTTTTCGAATCAGTTAAATATTGATTACCGGGAAAAAATTGTAAGTCGGGGTCCAATATTGTCCCAAATTTATCGTTCAACCATTCTGCACTATATTCAAATGAGAAAATTTCTTTTCCTCTAATGGGACTAACAGAAAGTGTACCCATCAATTTTGCCGGTTCATTTTTGCACCAGTCTGCATAAACAAATATTTTTTTTTGATTATTCTTCATTGACTTGGTGCCCGTTTCTTACGAATCAAATTCAGGTCTTGCAGTTTTTGACCCAAAATATCATCGCTTGCTATTTTTAAAAAATCTTTTTCCAATCCAAGCACTAATAAAACCTGAAAATAGGCGCCTATAGAAACACTTTCTTTTCCGCGTTCTATATTCCAAAGTGTTGCACGGCTGATTCCGGCCCTTTCGGATATTTGCTGGGTGCTTAATTTTCTGCGCAAGCGGGCCAAGCGGATATTTTCTCCCGTTTTTGCGAGAACTCTTCTATTTTTTGGCAATAAGACATTATTTTTATTTTTCATAACGTCTTATATTATAAACAAACTTCCGGTTTTTGTCAATATCATTAAACAATTATTCTTTCTCAAAAGAATCTTTGCCGACACCGCAGTCGGGACATGTCCACTCTTCAGGTACATCATCGAAAGAAGTTCCCGGTTGAACACCGTTATCGGGGTCACCGAGTTCAGGATCATAAACATAACTACAAACTGTGCATACCCATTTTTCCATAATAATCTCCTTAGTGTTTTAGAAATTTAAAAAATTGTTAACGTAATAATTATATCAAAAATATTATATTTTCGATGCTCCTGCTTCCGCAACTGCGTGGTCATTTTCAACTGAACTGCCGGAAACACCTATTGCTCCGATAATTTCTCCGTTAGCCACAAGTGGCAGTCCACCCGGGAAAGTGATTAGTCCGCCGTTTGAATGTTCGATATTAAACAAAGAGCCGCCCGGTTGTGATAATTTACCGATTTCGCCTGTCGGCATATCAAAGAATCGTGCGGTTTTGGCTTTTTTTATAGCGATGTCAATACTTCCGAGCCACGCGTTATCCATTCTGTAAAATGCTTTCAGGTTTGCGCCTGAGTCGATGACAGCGATATTCATTGCTGTGCCTAATTCTTTAGCTTTTCCAACAGCTGCCTGAAGGATTTCATGAGCTTGTGCGAGAGTAATATCATTCATTATATTTTCCTTGGTTTGTAGTTATTATATAATATTTTTCATCCGGAGTGAGTTTAAAGAAATTTATAGATAACGGATAACGCCATATCTTTCCTGAGCCTGCCATAACGGCGCCGATAATTGGAAAAACAAATGTTAATATTATAAGTATAAAAAGAAGAGGGATTCCAATTATAAAAATACACAAAAAAGAAATTATACAAAAATATATAATTTTCGAAACAATCCAGTTAGCAACTATTTTACCATTTAAATCTATAAATTCTGATTCATCTTTCTTTATTTGCCAAAGTACTATTGCTAAGATAGAGCCGGAAAAAGGCACCATAAAAGAGCATAACTGCGATAAATGGATTAAGACGCTCCATGTTTTTTCGTCTGAAACGCTTTTTTCTAATCTTTTATTTTTATCTTCGGTACGTTTCTGAACCAGTAAATTATTTTTCAATTCCTGGAACTCATTTTCTGAAATCGCACCTTTTTCTTTTAAAGTATTCAATCTTTCCAATTCATCAAGAAAGCTCATGTTAACCTCGATTATTAATATTAAAAAGCGGAGTCTGTTGCGTTGTTAAGCTGATTTAAAGTGATTTCCGGTGGAAATTGTTTTTCGGTTTTGTAAATTATTTTTCCATTGCTTAAAATTTCAATATCGCAACTCTCAATTATCGCACCGGTAAAAACAGATACATTATTGCCTTTAATTACTCTGCTGAGCTCAACCGGCGGGCATTCGGTTTTTATCGAACTTTTACTGCCGCCTTTTATATTTATTGTACTTTCCTCCCAATTCAATGTTGCTTTTTTGAAAGAACTCAGTGGTCCGCTGAATTCTTTTTCAATTACATGCGGGCGAATCTTTAGAGTTAACTCATAATTTTTTTGCGCGGCGGTTATCCTTATTGCGGCTTCAGCAACAAGTTTCATTTCTATATTAGAAATATCTTCAACTGATTTTGTTTCGGTCATCGTAAATTTAGGTCCGTTATATAAATCAGCCGAATGGAACCTTGGTAAATTCTTAACTTTTTTTCTGGAAACTTTGTTTATATTTGCCGGAACTAAAGAGACGGTTACCTTTATCGCAAAATCATTTGTGTTAGCAATACTCTTTGACCAAAAACCCTCACCGTAATCAATCGCTTTTCTTTGATAATGAATATATCTGTCCTCAACCTCCGGTTTTAAATTATCTTTTAAAACTGCAAGACCGGCATCTAATAATCGCGCTTCAGCATCTCCTCCCGGAATAACGGTAGCTCTTGCGTTACAGAAAGCGGAGTTTTTTTTAGGCGAAGGGGAGAGAGAGACATCCATATTAAATAACAGATTTGAAGAAAAATCAAATGCTTCTTCAGCAAACTTCGTAAAATTTTTCTTTGACAAAGAAATTTGCTTGTCGAAAAACTCCCTTTCCATTTTAGATAAGCAGCCGGGAATAATTACATTCTCGAGTTCAACTGTAACCGACTGACCTCCAAGCACACACAAAAAACTTTTTGCCGAGAAAACGTCAACGCACTTCCAGCGATTTTGCTCTCCGACATCATTATTACTTTTTGATTTCGAATCGCTGTCAAGAAATCCGAGCGGGTCGCATGCGGAAAGCAGCAAAACAAAAGAAAAACAAACAATGGATTTAAAATTAATCATATAATTATGGTATAATATTAATTATTACAATTAATTATATCAGAAAAAGATTTTAATATAAAGTAAGTTCAGCTTCCGGCTTAACATTAATACAGATAAATGAATCTAATCAACAAAAATATAAACTTGAACTTTGCCGACATACTCAGCATCGCGAAAAACAAACTCGAAACCGCAGGTATTCATCCGGCTGAACGAGAAGCTGTTTGGCTGATGGAATTTATTCTCGGAGAAAAAATTGCTGACTTTGAAATTAAAATCACCGAAAAGCAGCAAAAGAAATTTTTAAAATTAGTGAATAAACGCGCTGAACATTATCCTCTTCAATACCTTATTGGCAGTGTAGATTTTTTTGATACGGAAATTCATGTTACAAAGGATGTGCTTATCCCTCGTCCCGAAACTGAAGAAATGGCGGAAACGGCTTGTGATTTATTAAATCAATTCTCCGGTGAACTTCTTTGCGCGGACCTCGGAACAGGCAGCGGCTGCATTCCAATAGCCATTGCTAAAAAAAATAAAAAAACAAAATGGTTTGCCTGTGACGCGAGCGAAGCGGCATTATCAGTTGCCCAGGTCAATGCGGAAAATAATTTTGCGGGAGATCGGATAAAATTTTTTCATGGAAGCTGGTTTTCCGCGTTCCCGAAGAATCTAAAGTTCGATTTTATTATTACAAACCCGCCTTATGTTGAAGAAAATGAAAAGCTTCAACCGGAATTAGACTACGAACCGTCTTCCGCTCTTTTTTCCGGCAAAGACGGCCTTAATGATTACCGGATAATTATTTCGAATTTGCGAGAAAGATTGAATCCGGGCGGAATATTTTTAGGAGAGTTCGGACTTGGGCAATCTGTTTCATTGATAAAAATTGCAAAAGCCAACGGTTTTGAGAATATTGAAATTATCAAAGATTTAAGCAAAAAAAATAGATTTATAATAATTACATTTTGACAAAAATAATGTAAAATGTTAAAATATATCTGCTTCGATAAATTATATTGGCGTTAAATAAATTAAATTCAGGAGGTAAATCGTGATTATTACAAAACATTCATGGCCGGTTCTTGTTGTTTCAGCTCAATTCAATTCAGAAAATGATGAAGGGTTCAGATTAAGAGAATTAGTAACTGAACTTGAAGATGTTCAATTCTGCAGCGTTATTCCTTCTTTTTCTTATGAAGACGCTCACGAAATCTTTGTGTCAAGAGCTGATATTGGCGCAATAGTTGTTGACTGGGACTTGCCTTCAGAGAACTCTGAAGAAAAAACTTCCCCGGAAGCGTTCATTAAAAATGTTCGCGCAAGAAATAAAAAAGTGCCCGTCCTTTTATTGACCGAGCGAATGGAATTAGAAAATATTCCCGTTGATGTTTTGAAGAAAATTAACGGCACTTTGTGGAAAACTGCCGATACAGTGAAATTTCTTTCAGGACGGATCGAAATGCATCTTGTTGAATATGTCAAAAATATTTATCCGGCTTTCTTTGGTATGCTAAGCAAATATGCTGAGGAATATAAATACGCCTGGCATACACCGGGGCACATGGGCGGAGAAGGTTTTTTGAGAAGCCCGGCGGGAGTGGCTATGTATAAATTTTTCGGTGAAAATGTTTTTCGCGCCGATTTATCTGTTTCAGTACCTGAACTGGGATCGTTACTTGAGCACAGTGGAGTTGTCGGTGACGCGGAAAAGAATTCCGCAAAAGTTTTCGGCGCAGATTATACTTATTATGTTCTTAACGGGACGTCTAACGTGAATCAAATCATCTGGCGGAGCCAGCTTGTTCGGGATGATATCGCTTTTGTTGACCGGAACTGTCATAAATCTTTAAATTACGCGATGGTAATTACCGAAGCTTATCCTGTTTATATAATTCCGCGCAGAAATAAGCGCGGGATTATCGGACCTGTTCGTTTATCTGAATTTTCACCTGAATCAATCAAAAATAAAATTACTGAAAATAAACTTATTCCGGATGAATTAAAAAAGAGCGGCGCAAAAATGTCAGCGCTGACAAATTCAACTTATGACGGCATTTGTTATAACGTAATTAACATCAAAAAACAGCTCGAGAAAAGTGTTGAAAACCTGCATTTCGATGAAGCATGGTACGCTTACGCGCGTTTTCATCCAATTTATAAAAACCATTACGGAATGACAGATGATGATTTGAATGAAAATCACCCTCCTATCTTTTGTTCGCATTCAACACATAAATTACTGACAGCTTTTTCTCAGGCGTCAATGCTTCACATTAAAAATGGCGGGAAAATAAAAATAAATCCCGATGAATTTAATGAATCCTACATGATGCACGGATCTACTTCTCCTCAGTATAATATGATCGCTTCACTCGATGTCGCAACGAAAATGATGGATGATAACGGCGAAGTTATGATGAATGATATAATTATTGAAGCGATTCAACTCCGTAAAAAAGTGATTAGCATATTGGACGATTTAAAGAAAGAAAATAAAGAAGACTGGTTCTTCGGGATGTGGCAGCCGAGAAAAGTTGAGTTCAAAGGCAAAATGATAAATTTTGAAGATGCCGATACAAATTTCCTGATGAATAATCAAAAAGTCTGGGTGATGAGTAGTGAAAACAAATGGCACGGTTTTGAAGATATGGAAGACGATTACGCGATGCTCGACCCGATAAAACTTACATTTACAACACCGGGAATTGACGATGCCGGAAATATGGCGGATGAAGGTATTCCGGCTTCTATAGTTACCAATTACTTGATTAACGAAGGAATTGTCTGCGAAAAAACCGATTATTATTCTTTCCTCTTATTAAATTCGCTCGGAACGACAAAAGCAAAGCAGGGAACTCTGCTTGCCGCAATGCTGAAATTTAAAGAGGATTATGACAGCAACGCTCCACTCGAAAAAGTTTTGCCGGAACTTGTGGAAAATTTCCCCGAAAAATATTCAGGTGTCGGGTTAAAAGAACATTGCAACGACATCCATAAATATTTTAAAAACAGCAAAATTCTTGATATGATGCAAGCCGCTTTTCAGGTTATTCCCGACCAGGCAATAAAACCGGCGGACGCTTATCACGAGGTTGTAAAGAAAAATGTTGAATATGTGGAATTAGATGATATGATGGGACGCACACCCGCGGTTATGATTGTGCCTTATCCGCCGGGAATCCCGATAATGATGGGTGGCGAAGCAATGAATGAAAAAGCGCAACCTATTTTTGAATATTTGAAACTTCGGCAGGATTTTGAAAACGAATTCCCGGGTTACGAAAGCGAAATTCACGGTGTTGAAAGGATAGAAAAAGGCGGGAAGAAATATTTTAAAACGATGTGCATTAAGAATTTGTAATAAGTCCTATAAGACCTATTAGTAATATTAAATCAAACAAAACAAATCCATGAAAAAAAATAATAAACTTGGAATCT
Source organism: bacterium (assembly GCA_029939815.1). Lineage (GTDB taxonomy): Bacteria > Auribacterota > UBA3054 > UBA3054 > B51-G9 > B51-G9. Next base: position 5,289 of record JAOZSF010000019.1, on the reverse strand, counting down.
TCGCTCTCGCGATGATAAATGTCGCTGCCGTTATGTCTTTGCGTAATCTGCCGAGTATGGCGGAATACGGCTTCAGTCTGATTTTTTATATAGCTTTAGGATCGCTCTGCTTCTTTATTCCTTCTGCTTTAGTTTCGGCCGAATTAGCATCCGGATGGCAAAAAGAGGGCGGCGTATTTCTTTGGGTGCGTGAAGCTTTTGGAACCAAGTGGGGCTTTGTCGCGATTTTTATGCAGTGGGTGGAAAACTTACCGTGGTTTCCTGCTGTACTTGCATTTGTAGCTTCAGCAGTAGCGTACATTTTCTATCCTGATCTTGCATCGAACAAATGGTTTGTTATTTCAGTAATCTGGGTTTCGCTTTGGGGAGCAACTTTTCTTAATTTTCGTGGGATGAAATTATCTGCCTTTTTAAGTTCTTCAGGCGTTATTTCAGGAACTATTCTTCCGGGAATACTTATTATTATTCTGGGACTTATTCATGTTTTTTCAGGCAAACCGCTCGCAATAAATTTCTCCATACATTCTCTCGTTCCACAACTCGGAAATCTTAATCAATTAATGCTGCTTGCAGGTATGATGATGGCAATTTCAGGAATGGAGATGTCAGCTGTTCATGTTACGGAAGTGGAAAACCCCGGCAAAAATTATCCGCTTTCAATTTTGATCGCGAGTATCATTATTATTTTCCTCGTAGTTGCCGGTTCGCTTGCTATTGCAATTGTTATTCCAACAGATAAGTTGAGTTTAAGCGCCGGAGTTTGCCAAGCGTTTGATGAACTTTTTAAAGCGCATGGATTACCGTGGCTGACCCCGATTATTTCTTTTCTGCTCGCTTATGGCGCGCTAACTATGGTTGTAACGTGGATGGCCGGACCTTCCAAAGGTGTGCGTGAAGTCGCTAAAGAAGGTTATCTTCCAAAATTCTGGCAAAAAGAAAATGATAAAGGAATGCCGGTCGGTATGCTTATTGTTCAGGCGGCTTTCTCTTCTATTCTTTCTTTGGTAGTTATTTTTATGCCGACAGTTAGCGGCGCTTTCTGGATAATGAGTGCGCTTGCCGCGCAACTTTATCTTGTTATGTATCTGCTTATGTTCGCGGCGGCAATTAAACTTCGTTATACACAACCGGACGTTGAACGGCCGTATAAAATCCCGGGTGGAAAATTTGGGATGTGGCTTGTTTCGGGAATAGCATTTATTTCATGTATTTTTATTATGATTTTTGGATTTATTCCTACTCAGGCCGTTAGAGATAAAGGTACAGCTTCAATGGTGGGGTATGTCGCTTTTCTTCTTATCGGTGTAATTGTTTTTGTTGCTACTCCAATAATTTTTTACAACAGAGCAGAGAAGAGGAAGAAAAGAAAAAGGGATTGATGGATTGATGGATGAATTGAAGAAAATTTAACTCAACACATAAACCAAAAGGAGAAAAAATGTCTGAAAATATCGATAAAACCGCAATTAGCCCCTTTGAAAATTATTGCGATGGATACGGATGCCCGGGTGCACAGGGAAACGGATATGTTTCCACGTTAAAAGTTTCCGCGGGTACTGTTGAGAAAACAGATGATGTCCTTTTAGACGGAATTGTTGCTTACGACCGCGCGGAAGCCACCGATGCTTACATTGGGCAGATTAACATGATAACCGCATCATCATTTTGCGGTATCGCTGGACAGGTTTGGGGATATGATCTGGCGGTTGCAGATGAAATAAAATCCGGAGAACATAAGCCGCTGTTTATTGAAAAACAATATGACGGAACTCCGCTGCCGGTTTATGACGCGCAACCCTTAATGAATGCCGCTCAATCTTTATTTGGAACTGAAGAAAAAAGAAGATTTCCATTGGCTCCGGGAGCGCATGTTATTTGTGCTAACAAAGGAGTTACGGCTTTCAGACCAAAAACCGGGGTTCCAAATCCGGAAGAAAATCAATCGTATGGTGTTTGGAGTTACATCGCGCTTTCTATCGCGAAAGAAAGAGAGAAAGCCGCCTGCTTATTCATTGAAGATGCAGGACTATGGACAAAAAATGATAGCGAAAAAGATATGGTCGAATATTTGGATACTCATCGTAAATCTGTTGTGTGGAGTATCATCGCATGCGGAAAAGATCAAAGTGTTGTTTATGACCGCACGTTTATAGGTTTTGCTTATGTAATTATGCCTCCCGGTCATATCGGTACTTCAATAACTGTTGGTCCTTATGTTACTTTAGCCAAAAATGCGCTTCCGAATGGTAATTTTAATGAGCTTAACAGCATGACAATTTCTCAGTGGGAAAAAAGTATGGGATTTTAATTCGGATTATTGGATTGAAAAGAGTGCTTTCCTCATTGCCCTAATTATTGAATTTTTATGAAAAAAAAACTTAAGGAATGGTTGAAAAGATATATTCTCGCTGAAATCGTATCTACAATTTTGTCTGTCGGTACCGCCTGGATAATTAAAGTGAGTTTTGATGAAAATGTGATTGCCGCGTTTGCCGGTTCAATAATGGCATCGGTTGGTTTTTACGGTATCGTTGCGTTTAATGACATAAGAAAAAACATTAAGCATCATCAGAAACATGGAATTGGATATGGAATAATACCTTTTTTAAAGGATTTCAGAAATTTAATAGTTGAATTCGGGCCCGCTGAAATCTTAGATGTTGTAGTTATTCGACCGTTTTTTATGTATTTTGTTCCCAAACTTACAAGCAACTTTCTGATGGGTACTTTTATCGGAAAAATAATCGCTGATATTGCTTTTTATATCCCGGCAATAATAATGTATGAAGTACGAAAAAAACATTTTCCGGATATGGTAACTAAAATGAAAAATAAAGGAGAAAATTATGTCGAAAAAAAA
>JAOZSF010000019.1:0-2329 GCA_029939815.1 bacterium | reverse complement strand
ATAAAGAAATCCCAAAAGTGAAAATTAATCTCCCAATTTCAGTTATAAAAAGCGCAGTGAAAATAGGCGGAAAATTTAATCTCTCTATACCTGAAAGCGCAAAAGAAAAAATGGCGGAAAAAGGCATCAATCTTGATGCCGAAATGTTTGAGAATATTGATGAAATGTTCAATCAATTCGCTCAAAACGGAAAATACAAAATTATTGATGTTGTTGACGAAGAAGAAGGTTCACATGTAGAAATATATATAGAATAAACTTGACTTCTATTTTAATCTATGTGTTTTTGATATTTCTTCCGGGCCGGTTACGCAAACATTCAAATCCGTGTGGACAACAACATTGGCAATATTTCTGTGAACAAAAATTGTTCCAGGTTCCATATCAACGATTTCGCTTGCCGGAACCCGGCTGTCTGCGCAGCCGAACCACAATATTTCCGGTGATCGCTGCTTTGAGAGTTTAACGAAAAAATCAGGGTCGGATTTTTAACATTTTCCGCCCAGTTTTTATTTTTATCAAAAAGATTTTTTAAAACCTGTTAATAGATTATCATAGCATCTATTCTTTGTCAAGATAATACACTTTGAAAATCAATCTCTTTTATGATAGAATTATGCCATGACAAAATTAAATGTTATAAATTGGGGATTGAGAAATTATACCGAGGCGCTTGATGAGCAACGACACCTTCGTCAACTGCGCTCTGAAAATAAAATCGGTGATACACTCATCTTAACACAGCACAATCCCGTTATGACAATAGGGCGCAGCGGTTCAGAAGAAAATATAAAAGTTAATCGTACATTCCTTGCTGAAAAAGAAATCGATGTAGTTGATGTTGAAAGGGGAGGCGATATAACTTATCACGGGCCGGGACAGTTAATCGCGTATCCGATATTCCATCTTCCGCCGGAAGTTCGTGATGTAAAAAAATTTATTCGCGCAATCGAACAGGTCGTTGTGAAAACATGTCGCGAGTTCGGCGCTGAAGCGGTTACTATCGAAGGATTAACAGGAGTTTGGATTAGCGATAGAAAATCCGAACAACAGCATCTTGACGAGTGGAGCGGTGAGAAAAAAATTTCCTCTCTCGGGCTGGCATTTAAACGATGGACAAGTTATCACGGTGTTTCGTTTAATATAAATCTTGATTTAACACCGTTTTCTTATATCCATCTTTGCGGGTTACATGGAAAGGAAGCGACTTCGCTTTCGAAAGTTCTTGGCAGAGAAATAAGTTTTGAAAAAGTGGAATGTATTTTTATAAAATATATAACGAAAATGTGGGAAGAATTTTTAAACACGAAGAAATAAGAATTACGAATTATGAATTATGAACGAAGGAGGAAAAAATTCAAAGGAATTTTTTCTTGCACTATTAATGTTATTCGTCTTTAATTTGTGTATTGGCGGCAAATTAATTTTCGTGTATTTCCCCGATGTGTTGCATGACCGGGGCAGGCGTGGTTAAAAGAAATTATATAATATTTTTGTGGTAAAAAAGGAGATTATTATGGGTATTGATGGAGAAAAATTCGAGAAGTTGATAGAAGTGATGGAAACATTGCGAAGTCCAAACGGCTGTCCCTGGGACAGGGAACAGTCACATGAATCCATCACAATGGGCTTTGTGGAAGAACTTTATGAATTTATTGAAGCGGTGGAAGACAAAGATATAGAAACTATGAAAGAAGAGTTGGGCGATCTTTCTCTTCACATTGTTTTTCAGGTTCAAATTGCAAAGGAAAACGGGGAATTTGAAATGGCGGAAGTTTTGGACAGTATCATAGAAAAATTAATCCGCAGACATCCTCATGTTTTTAGCGATGTAAAAGTTAAAGATTCAGATGAAGTAGTTGCAAACTGGGATGATATTAAAAAAACAGAAAAAGAAAAGCAGCACAGAAAATCCGTGGTTGACGGTATTCCTCGACATCTTCCCGCCTTGAGTAAAGCGCGTAAAGTACAGATTAAAGCAAAAAAGGTTGGCTTTGACTGGGATAAAGTAGAAGACGTTATCCTTAAATTAGAAGAAGAACTTGGTGAGCTGCGTGAGGCAATGGAAGAAAAAAATCAGGAACATATTAGTGAAGAACTTGGAGATGTACTCTTTTCAGTAGTAAATCTTTCACGATTCCTGGATGTTGAACCCGAACGCGCGTTGCATAACACAGTGAAAAAGTTTATGAACAGGTTCCGCGCAATCGAAGCCGCTCTGGAAGAAAAAGGAAAAACAATTCAGGAAGCCTCTTTCGGTGAAATGGACTCGTTATGGGATGAAGTTAAGGGGAAAGAGTGAGTTGTTAATCGTTATTAGTTATTAGTT
>JAOZSF010000321.1 GCA_029939815.1 bacterium | reverse complement strand
GGAATAGCGATGGTATTCACCGGAATGCGTCATTTTAAACATTAAGAATAATAATCCAATAATCCATTCTTACTTCTTATGCCCAAAAGAACAGACATAAAAAAAATCCTCCTGATCGGCTCAGGTCCAATCGTTATCGGACAAGCCTGCGAGTTCGATTACTCCGGAACTCAAGCTTGTAAAGCTCTTAAAGAAGAGGGATATGAAGTTGTGCTTATCAACTCCAATCCGGCAACAATAATGACCGACCCTGAATTCGCGCATAGGACTTATATTGAACCCATTGACGCGAAAATGGTCGAGAAAATTATCCGAATCGAAAAACCTGACGCGCTGCTGCCGACTATTGGCGGACAAACAGCTTTGAATACCGCAATCGAACTTGCCGATAAGGGAATTTTAGAAAAATACGGCGTTGAAATGATCGGCGTAAACCCCGAGTCGATAAGAAAAGCGGAAGAGCGGGATTTATTCAAAACTGCAATGGCGAATATAGGACTCGATATGCCGAAATCAGGTTTCGCGCATAATCTTACCGAAGCGGAAGAAGTAGCAAAAGACATCGGCACATTTCCTTTAATTATTCGACCGAGTTTCACGCTTGGCGGTTCCGGCGGCGGGATTGCTTATAATCAGGCGGAATTCGAGAAAATATGTCGCACAGGTTTGGATTACAGCTTAAGCAACGAAATTCTGGTTGAAGAATCAATCATCGGATGGAAAGAATACGAACTCGAAGTCATGCGCGATTTGAATGATAATGTTGTTATCATTTGTTCAATCGAAAATATTGACCCCATGGGAATTCATACCGGTGATTCGGTTACCGTTGCTCCTGCACAAACTCTTTCAGATAAATGTTATCAATATATGCGCGATGCATCCATCGCGGTAATGCGAGAGATTGGTGTGGAAACAGGAGGCTCTAATGTGCAATGGGCGGTAAATCCTAAGGATGGACGGATGGTTATTATTGAAATGAACCCGCGTGTATCGAGGAGTTCGGCTCTTGCGTCAAAAGCGACCGGCTTTCCTATTGCGAAATTTGCCGCAAAACTTGCTGTGGGTTATACTTTGGATGAAATTTCAAATGATATAACGAAAAAAACTCCGGCTTCTTTTGAACCATCAATTGACTATTGCGTTGTAAAATATCCACGCTTTACCTTTGAGAAATTTCCGGGGACACCGGACCAGCTTACAACTCAAATGCGCAGTGTTGGCGAAACAATGGCTATAGGAAGAACCTTTAAAGAATCTTTCGGGAAAGCCATGCGCTCACTCGAGATCGGTCGCGGAGGATACGGTTCCGACGGAAAAGACAAACTTCGCAAAACAGATGTTGGCTGGGAATGGCATGAATCCGACACGGAAATGATTGACAACACATCAGAAATCAAAAGACGTGTTTGCGCGAAATTGCGTCAGCCGAATTCCACAAGATTTTTCTATATCAGATACGCTTGGCAACTCGGAATTGATTGCGAAGAGATTTGCAATTTAACCGGAATGGATCCCTGGTTTATAGATAATTTCGCTCAGATATTTGAATTGGAAGAAGAGTTAAAATCAGCTGCGCCGGAATTTTCTGCCGAGCTTTTACGCAAAGCAAAACAGTTTGGCTTTTCCGACAAGCAACTTGCTTTTATTTCCGGAAATACTGAATACGATATACGCAAATTGCGCGAAAAATTAAATGTTAAGCCGGTATATAAACTCGTTGATACCTGTGCGGCGGAATTTGAAGCTTTTACACCTTATTACTACTCTTCTTACGAAAATGGCGAAAACGAAGCCGTAAGATCCGACAAGAAAAAAATCATGATCCTCGGCGGCGGTCCAAATCGAATAGGTCAGGGTATCGAGTTCGATTACTGTTGCGTTCATGCTTCATTTGCATTAAAAGAAGATGGTTATGAAACCATTATGGTTAACTCAAATCCTGAAACCGTTAGCACGGATTACGATACTTCCGATAAACTTTATTTCGAGCCTCTTACTTTTGAAGATGTAATGGCAATTTATGAACAGGAAAAATGTGATGGAGTTATCGTTCAGCTTGGTGGACAAACACCGCTGAATCTTGCCGTTTCTCTCGAAAAGGCAGGTGTGCCGATTATCGGAACTTCACCTGAATCAATCGACCGCGCGGAAAACCGGGAGTTATTCCAGCAGATGCTTCACAAATTAAATTTACAGCAGCCTCCTAATGGAATCGTTTTTGATGCCGATGCTGCAGTAAAAGTCGCGAGTCAAATCGGCTATCCGGTTCTTGTCCGCCCAAGTTATGTTCTCGGCGGTCGTGCTATGCAGATAGTTTACAGCGATGATGAACTTCACACATACATAACCGAATCGGTACAAATAACGCCTGACCGTCCTGTTTTAATTGATAAGTTTATTGAAGATGCGGTGGAAGTTGATGTAGATTGCATTGCTGACGGCGAGATAGTTGTAATCGGTGGAATTATGGAGCACATAGAAAAGGCAGGTGTTCATTCCGGCGATTCAGCCTGTGTAATTCCTCCTCACACTTTATCCGATAAAATTCTTGATGAAATTCGTACCGCAACTAAAAAAATGGCAAAAGAATTGAATGTTTGCGGACTTATGAACGTTCAGTATGCTATCCGTGGCGATCAGGTCTATATTCTCGAAGTAAATCCGCGCGCGAGCCGGACTGTTCCGTTTGTAAGTAAGTCTATCGGTATCCCGCTCGCTAAAATTGCTGCAAGAGTTATGGCGGGTAAAAAATTAAAAGAACTCGGCTTTACTGAAGAAAAAATTATATCTTACTTCTCCGTTAAAGAAGCTGTTATGCCTTTCGTCAGGTTCCCGGGATGCGACATCGAGCTCGGTCCCGAAATGCGTTCAACCGGTGAGGTTATGGGTATTGATTCTGATTTTGGAATCGCATTCGCAAAAACTCAGTTCGGAGCGGGATTAAATCTTCCCGAAAGCGGTAAAGTTTTTATCAGTGTCAGAGATTTCGATAAACGTTACGCTGTTTCTCTTGCCAAACGGTTAGTTTCTCTCGGCTTTGATCTTATTGCCACACGCGGCACCGCGAGAGTTTTAAAAAATAATAGTTTACCGGTTGAACCGATTCATAAAATTGCTGAAGGGCGGCCAAACATTATTGACGCAATTACGAACGGCGAGATTGCTCTGGTTTTAAATACTGTTTCGGGACACAAAGCAAGAGTTGACGAAACAAGAATTCGCACAGATGCTGTCAGAAACAACATTCCGTGTATAACAACATTACCGGGAATCGAAGCTGCAATTAACGGAATGGAATCTATTAGAGCTAAAGACGGCGTTGGAGTAAAAGCAATTCAGGATTATCACTCTACCGCGCCTAATTA
>JAOZSF010000320.1 GCA_029939815.1 bacterium | reverse complement strand
TCAAGTTTTAATGTTTCAGTAGGCTGATCACATACACTTGATGGTCCAAAATACTGAATTGGTCCCGCATCGAGATAACTTTCACTTTCCGCCCACACTTTTTTATTTTTGATAAGTTTTTTATATGGATTACCTTTAAGTTCCACGAGAGCTTTTTTGATAACGGGTTTTGCTTTTCCGTGCCGGCGTTCCATATTCATCATCATGGTCAGCGGAACTCCGCCTGCAACCCATTTTGACGCGGGTTTGTCGAGATTTTTAACACTTGACATATAACCTGTAAGTCCGGCTTGAATCAGTGCTGCGGCACCGTAACCAAGGGAATAACAATAGTCAGCATCAAAGTTTGACGGGGCAGCGCATCTGCCTTCATAACCGAAGAAATGGTTTTGAGCGGAGAATTTTCCGTTATATTTTTCTTTCAATTTTAACTGTGTAAGCCATTCCTCCACTAATTCTATAAGCAGTTTCTCAGTTTCAATTCTGGATACCTGTACATTTCCATGAGGGTCGCGATCCATTATTAACTGCTGCTGAATTGACCACGGAAGTGAGGAATAGAGTTGTGAAGTTTTCTGCGAAAGTTTCCTGTTGATGAACTGAGCGCGTTCGTCCGCAGTTTCCAGAGTTTTGAAATATTTTTCTTCCTTTGCGAGCATATCGTTAAGTTCACCAATCAATTTTTTAACTTCAGGAATGAATTCAATTAAGCCTTCCGGGATGAGAATTACGCCGAAGTTTTTTCCTTTTTTTGCGCGTTTAACAATAATCTCAACTATTTCGCCGACAACTTGTTTCAATGTTTTCTTTTTAGCGGCAACTTCCTCAGAAATAATCGTGATATTCGGTTGAGTTTCTAACGCAACTTCCAAAGCGATATGACTTGCGCTTCTTCCCATTAATTTAATGAAATGCCAGTATTTTTTAGCTGAATTAACGTCACGGCAGATATTACCGACAAGCTCACTGTAACATTTTGACGCGGTATCAAAACCAAAAGAAGTTTCGATCTGGTCATTTTTCAAATCGCCGTCGATTGTTTTTGGAACACCGATAACCTGAATGCCTGATTTTTCAGCCGCGAAGTATTCAGCGAGCAAAGCCGCGTTTGTATTGGAATCATCTCCGCCTATAATAACGAGAGCGCTGATTTTAAGTTCTTCAAGATTTTTGCGGGTTGTGTCGAATTGCTCTTTAGATTCAAGCTTGGTTCTTCCGCTGCCGATAATATCGAATCCGCCTGAATTTCTGTATTCGTTCATTATTTTCGCGGTTATTTCTATGTAATCATTGTCGGTAAGACCTGACGGTCCGCCAAGAAATCCGTAAAGTTTATTTTTTTTATTTGCGGCTTTGAGCGCGTCGAAAATTCCCGCGATAACATTGTGCCCGCCGGGAGCTTGTCCGCCGGAAAGAATTACGCCGACGTTTTTAACCGGATGAGCAGCTTTTTTATTAGCTTTAAAAGTTATAGTTGGCTCGCCATAAATATTTTTAAATAATTTTTTAATTTGTGCGGCATTATTTGCGGCGGTAGTTTTTTTACCTGCAACCACGCTGATTTTCATTCCGTTTTTCGCGAATACCGGCGGTAATTTAGGCTGATATTTAGTCCTTACTTTTCTTAATGTTGATATTAATTTCATTTTCATTTTATTATTTGTTAATCGTTATTTGTCGGAGATCCGCTAAGGCGGATTATCAGTTAATTTTAAATATACAATATTTTTGCGAGACGGTTTCTATATTCACCAACGAGGGGATTATTATCGCCTAGGAAATTAAAAAGCGAAACCAATATTTTCCTTGGTTGATCATCACGGAATTTTCTGTCTTTTGAAATTATTGAGAGCAGGGCTTCAAATGCGGCAGGATAATCTTTATCAGCCGCGAGGCAGCATGCCCACGCGAAATTAGCATCTAAGTCAGCCGGATTTTCAATTGCTTTTTTTGCTGCTGCGTCTTTTCCTTCATTTTTTTCACATTCGTCAAGAAGAAGAATTAGATTTTCCAAATCATCTTTTTCTTTAAGGAGTTTAGGGTCATCTATTCTTTTCAAATGTTCCCGCGCTTTTTCAGCATTTTTATCTGAGAAGAAACATTTTACCAAGCCGATGTGGGCTTCTGAACAATCCGGATCATCTTTTAAAACTTCAAGAAAAATTGTTTCCGCTTTTTTATAATTTCCTGTTTTCAGTTCTTTTTCGGCAATTTCAAGTTTGTTTTGTTCCTCAACCGCTTCAGGTAATAACTTTGAAATATACTGTTCAACGACAGAAGCGGGTTGCGCTCCGACAAAGTCGGCAACAATTTTTCCGTCAAGAACAAATTTCACCGCTGGAATGCTTTGGATTTTGAACTGCGCTGCGAGGGATTGATTTTGATCGATATCAATTTTTACGAGTATAACTTTTGGCGCAAATTTTTTTACGGCAGTTTCAAGAACAGGTCCAAGCGATTTACACGGAGCGCACCAAGGCGCCCAGAAATCGATTACGAGCAATTTATCACTACCTGCTTTTTCGATTACTGAATTAAGATCAGTCGGATTATTGATATTTACGATTAAATTTTCCATAATTTTAAAATTATACAGTTAATATTCCTTTAACAAAGTATAAAAAAAACGGTAATTATTGTCAATAGTTGACGAATTTTATGGTTATGGTTATAATTTATTATGAGTGAAAAAATCCTGACAAAAAAATTCTATGACCGGACACCGGATATAGTCGCGCGGGAATTGCTCGGGAAGATTTTAACTCATCATCATAACGGAATATGCTGCAGCGGAAGGATAGTAGAAACAGAGGCGTATTTTCCGGAAAATGATCCTGCAAATCATGCTGCAAGAGGAAAAACAAAAAGAAATACTCCAATGTTTGGCCCGCCGGGAATCGCTTATGTTTATTTTTGTTATGGAAATCATTGGCTTGTTAATGCGGTAACTGAAAAAGAAGGAATAGCGTCCGCTGTACTTATCAGAGCAGTTGAACCGGTTGAAGGGATTGAAATAATGAGAAAGCGACGAAAAGTCAAAAGAGATGTTGATTTAACTAACGGTCCGGCAAAATTATGTTCTGCTCTTGGGATTACCGGGGAGCAGAACGGGCTTTCTTTATTAAAAAAACCGTTAATAATTATTGATGATGAAACACCGCTTCCCGAATATAAAACGAGTAAAAGGATCGGGATAAGTGTCGGCACAGAAATAGAAGGCAGATATTATATTCCGGGGAATGAATATATTTCCGCGAAACCGAGAAGCGGAAATGGTTATTAGTTAATAGTTAATAGAAACGAATAACAGATAATCCTCCTTTGGCGGATCTTCGACAAATAACGGATAACGGATAACGGATAACGGATAACG
>JAOZSF010000319.1 GCA_029939815.1 bacterium | reverse complement strand
CGTCCCCCCAACCTCCGCCGATAGGCCAGCATCCGAATCCGATTTGACTAATTTCAATATTTGTTTTTCCTAATTTTTTGTACTGCATAATTTTCTCCTGTTTGGGTTATTATTAATTTTTCGACAGCAACGAAGTAACTCTGTACTCATGTTCATCTTTTATTCGTTCTCTGAATTCCTGCGGTGTCAATTCTTTATACAATGTTTTCATTTTTTTGTTGTGATAAATTTTGGATTAATGCCATTCACACCTCGGGAACATGATTAATTTTTATTTGACAATAGTAGTATTTATTATATTATTAAACCATTGAAAATAGAATGTCTAAAACAGTTTGATTTTTATTGATATGAAAGGAAATATGGCGAAAATATGTGTAAAATCATTTAATTATTGAATTATTGAAATATTTAATTATTAATTTTTGATGGCAAAATAATTTGTGGCAGAATAATTTTTACAAAGATGTAAAACTGTAAAATAATTATAACAAAATTTTTTTTAGTCATTCTGTATAAAAAAATTTGTTAAAATGTATTCTCATGGTCATTATTTTGTCTAATCGGAGTTTTATTTTTCTTGGCAGAGGACCGCATGTGCCTCTTTGAGTTTTTCGATGATGGAGAGATGCTGCGGACAGACTTTTTCGCATTTTCCGCATTCGGTGCACTGGTCGGCGCCCATGCCTTTTTCAACAAAGAATTGTCTGTATACATATCCCATTCTCTCTACCGAATCGCCAAAGGAAACGCGGTTCCGAAACCGGAAGATTGCGGGAATTTCTACATTCGCCGGACAGGGCAGACAGTAGCCACAGGATGTGCATCTGACCTTGATTTTCGAGTGGTACAGTTTTTGTGCATGCCGAAGGGTTTCTTTTTGATCTGACGAAAGGCATCCCGTGGTAATTTGGTCAAATATTTTTATATTTTCCTTCAACTGTTCCATTGTGCTGACCCCGCTCAGGACGACCGCCACTTCCGGAAAATCCGCCACCCACCGCAATCCCCATTCTGCAGGTGTCCAGTCCACAGAAGATTTGTCGAAAACAGTCCGGACATCATCGGGAACATGTTTCGTCAGCAACCCTCCTTTGAGCGGCTCCATAACCGTCACGGGCAAACCTTTCCCGGCTGCGTAGCGGAGTCCCTCCACTCCGACCGGGTAGTGCTCATCAAGATAGTTAATTTCAATCATGCACATTGCCCAATCGTATGCATCCACAATCTCTCTGAACAAGTCGATGCCGCCATGAAACGAGAAACCGAAGTGTCGGATTTTGCCCTTTTGTTTCATTTTTTCCATGAAACTGATCAGATCAAGATCTTTGACTCGCTGCCAATTTCTCATCCCCAGGCCGTGAAACAAATAAATATCAATTTCATCCATTTGTAACCTGGATAGTTGTTCGTCAAGACATTTTTCGGGCGTGTCATATTGGGTGTCAAACATTTTCGTAACGATTACAGCTTTTTCCCTGTAACCGTCTTTCATCGCCTTGCCAAGGAGTTCTTCACTGCCAGTGTAGACGTATGCTGTGTCGAAGTAATTCACTCCGTTATCCACGGCGTATCTAATCATGCGGATGGCTTCAGTTTCATCAATTCCACTTTTGTCAGGTAGTTGAGGAAGGCGCATACATCCCATGCCAAAGCGTGAAACTTCCAGTTCTGTTTTACCAAATTTTGAATAATTCATATTTTTTCTTTATTCGTAGGTTTCACCTACAGCTATTAATATTAAATTCCTCCGGGATTTTTATTTTTTTATTGCCATTAAGGCACCAATTTTATTTTAGATTTCGCGTTTGATCCCCACGCTCGTGTCCTGCGTATGCACATTTTTTTCAGGTATAATTTATTATACAGTTTTTAAGGAAAAATATCCATTATCTCTTGATTTCAACCATTGTTTTATCTAATAAAATATGGCTTTTCATTATCGAGATTTAAACAGATAAAAAAAATTACAAGGAGGGCGGCGCGGAAAAATTATCATAGCTCTTGCATAGATAATTTGGTTTATAACCCTAAATAAATTATTAATTCTGATCAAAATCGACATACTTTCGCCCTTTTTGCCCGTTTTTTGCCGAAATTACATACTTTATTTCCATTCTTTTATTACTTATTTTATGGTATAATATGTTAAAGACTATAAATATAGTTTAATTATTTCAAAATTGAAAAATGAAAAAAATTTCCTTGATAGAAATCGCTAAATTAGCTGATGTGTCTCAACCTACTGTGTCAGCTATACTTAGCAACAATAAAAATAATAATACTAAATTTAGTAAGATTACCGCAAAAAAAGTCAGGAAAATCGCTGATGACTATAATTATCGTCCAAGCCGAACATTAAGAACCCTATTTGAAAAAAAACATAATTCCATCGGCCTGCTGGCAAAAAATATTAATATGATTCCGCATGACTCGATGAATTCAGTAATTAATAACGCTTCAAAAAATAATCAGACTGTTCTTATTGATACTTTTAAAGAAAATGATGAACTTCCAAATACTATCAGAGAAGATATTGTTGACGGATTACTCATTTTTGAGGATCTTGGAAAAATGATAGATGCTGCAATTGATAAATATGAAATACCTGCTGTTTATGTTAATACAAATAAATATGATTGCAATGCCTTAACTGTAAACATTGATGAGAAAGAAGCAATGCACCAGGCAGCAGATTTATTTTCGAAAAGCAACAAAAAACGAACTCTTTTATTATTACAGGGTGACTCTTCTTATACTCAATTAAGAGCTACGGGAATAAAAGAAGCGTGTATTACGAACGAACCTGTTATTTTAATCATAACAGAGAATTCGGCAAATAAAGATAGTTACAAAAAAACTGTTTTTCAGAAAATAAAATCTATTCTCATTAATAACCCTGATATCGATTCTATTATTTCCGGTTGGGACATAACATCTAATGTTGTTTATGAAGTATGTCAAAGCATGAACAAACGCATTCCGGAAGATATTGCTGTTTTAAGTCTCTATGACGTATCAGGACACTGGCAATTATATCCTGAAATAACCTCTTTATATGTCGATTATTCTGAAATGGCAAATAAAGGGATGGAATTATTAAATAAAATAATTAATAAACTAAAATGTTCTGATATTATTCTAAAATATAAATTGCTGAAAGGAGAGTCGGTGTAGAAGTAGTCCGTGGTCAATAATAAAACAAAATAATAAAAATTGGTAGCAAAATAATTAGTGGCAAAATAATTTTTAAAAGGATATAAACCTGTAAAAAAAATAAAAAAATTATTGTTTTAATAAATAAAATTAAATTCGTGTAAATTCGTGTAAATTCGTGTAATTCGTGTCTAAACAACCTTACAACCTTTTAACCTTACAACCTTACAACCT
>JAOZSF010000318.1:1162-3392 GCA_029939815.1 bacterium | reverse complement strand
GCTACAATTTTGTCGTTTTGGACAATTACCGCAGCCAACGGCAGCGGCTACAATTCTAGAATTATTTTCAATTTTTCTTTTTCAGATTCACTTATTTTTTCAATCGGCGTGATTAATGATTCTGAAACAGATCCGGTACAATTACAATCCACTTGCTCAATATTCTGCTTAACAATTTCGAGCAAGATATTTTTTGTCATATTCATATTCCGAGCTATAATCTCTAAGATATTACCCACAGATACATCCTCGGTTTTATCTCTCCAACAATCATAATCCGTTACCTGAGCGAGGGTGGCGTAGCACATCCCCGCTTCACGCGCAAGTTTAGCTTCTGTCAGATTTGTCATACCAACCACATCGGCTTTCAATATATTCCTATAAAAGTTTGCTTCAGCGCGTGTAGAAAATACGGGACCTTCAATATTAACATACGTTCCGCAATTATGAATTACTGCGCCGGCTGCATGAGCGGCTTTTATCAGGGAATCATGAAGTTGCGGGCAGACCGGATTACCGAAAGAGACATGCGCAACGATTCCGTTTCCAAAGAAGGTATCGTTTCTTTTATGAGTTCTGTCGAAGAACTGGTCAACAACAACAAAATCGCCCGGTTTAATATTATCTTTCAAGCTGCCGACGGCAGCCACGCTGATTATTTGATTTACACCTAATGCTTTCAAGGCATAAATGTTTGCTCTGTAATTTATTTCGCTTGGCAAAATAGTATGGTTTTCTCCGTGACGAGCGAGAAAAATAAGTTCACTGTCACCAAGTCTGACAGATTGTAGTGATGAACTTGGCATTCCGAAAGGTGTTTCCTCGAATGATTCTCCGAGGAATTCAGCTCCCGATAATTTCTGAAGGCCTGTCCCGCCAATAACCGCGATTTTTTTCATGATCAAATTATTCCCGGTTTAAAACAATTAATTATATAAATAAAATATGAAATCAAAAAAAGCATACCTGCTATTCTTCCGAATTTCTTAGTAAATACAATTATAGCAAATAAAGCAACAACAACCGCAATCATCATAAAAACATCAGTTTTTACCAACTCAAATCTTAGTTCAGTTCCGTTCTTTAAGGCAAGCACAATCGGCACTATTCCAATTACAAGCGCGAAATTAAAAATGTTACTGCCGATAATATTGCCAATCCCGATTTCATTTTGATTTTTGACTGCCGCGGCAACTGTTGCAGCAAGTTCCGGTAGCGATGTACCGACAGCAAGAACGGTCAGGCCTATCACGGCTTCATTTATATTATAGTATCTCGCGATTCCCACGCCGCCTTCCACGAAGAAATAAGCGCCTGCGATTACGACTGCGCTGCCGGTAATAATAAAGATAAAGTTTTTCAGTTTTGAGCCGTGCGGTTTTTCGTTTTGAAAATCGGCGGCATGGGTGGACGTTTTTACACAGTAAATAACGTAACCTATCAGAATTGTTAATAAAATAAGTCCCTCGCCCCAAACCAGTTTTTTATCATAAATAAAGTAGCAGAACAAGCCGGTAATACCGAGCAAAACCGGAAAATCAACTTTTAGAGTTTGTTTTTCAACTTTAAACGGGCGGATCAATGCAGCGATTGCAAGTACAAATGCAATATTCGCAATATTGCTGCCAACGATATTTCCTACCGCCATTCCGTCACTTCCTTTCAGCGCCGAGGTCAAGCTAACCAGTAATTCCGGAAAAGAAGTTGCTAAAGCGACAATAGTCAATCCCACGACAATTGGTCGAATATTAAATTTCAGAGCGAGGTTCTTGGAACCTTCAACCAAATAATGAGCTCCGCCGGTTAAGAGGATCAGTCCAATTATTAATTTAACATAATTCATAGTTAATAATTATACAAATTCATTGATTTTTAGTAAAGTAGGAAACAAGAAAGGCAATTGACCTAATTGATACAGAACATAAAAAAATACGGCCGGCAAAAATGCCGACCGTATTTAGGAGGAGAAACCATGAAAAAACTGATCACTTTTCAGTCTTTACGTTTAATATTATAGCAATGACCGTGCCAACTATCCTAAAACCGCTCATACAAGTATGTTAAGAAAAACAGTATTATAAAAAGCATGCAATTTTTGCTGTTCTTTCATTGATTTCAGCCGATTTTGCACATAAAATTGTCATAATGACATTAGGGATTGGATTGATGGATTGATGGATTGATGGATTGATGGATTATACTTCATAATTGGTAATTCCGTGTTGGGTGT
>JAOZSF010000318.1:0-1062 GCA_029939815.1 bacterium | reverse complement strand
TGGATTGATGGATTGATGGATTATACTTCATAATTGGTAATTCCGTGTTGGGTGTTGGATATTTAGCTCGGCTTATTGGATTAGCAATTTGCTCCTATCGCGTGCTCAAATTCTGCGAGTCGCGCATTTACTTCTTCTATTTTTGTATTTCTGAATTTATCGCAACTGAAATCTGCAACGTTAAATGATCCCATTACACTCCCCCACCTCAACGCTTTTTTTATTGTCTCGGGTTCGTGGTTTCCGGCTTCGGCTATGTATCCGACAAAGCCACCTGCAAAAGAATCACCTGCGCCTGTCGGGTCGATCACTTCTTCAACCGGATACGCCGGAACGGCGGTAAAGAAATTATTTTTCCCAAAGACCATAGCGCCATGTTCGCCTTTTTTTATCACACAATAATCCATCCCGTACTCAAGCATTTTTTTGCCTGCTTTAATCAAATTATCTATTCCCGTGAATGAACGCGCTTCACCATCATTCATAATTGCAATATCAACTTTTTCAAAAACTTTTCCAAGTTCATCGCGAGTAATATCTATCCATAAATTCATTGTGTCACATATTCGATAACTTGATTCATCCATTTGATCAATCACATGAAGCTGCAGCGCAGGGGCAATATTAGCGAGGAAAACAATGGGAGCTTTTTGATAATCTTCCGGAATTTCCGGTTTGAAGTCAGCAAAAACATTTAAGGCGGTACAATGAGTTTTCGCCATGTTAAAATCTTCGAGGTACGAACCTGTCCACCTGAAAGTTTTTCCGTTTTCAACGAGTTCAAGACCTTCAAGATCGATATTTCTTTCTTTCATAAAAGCAATATGTTCTTGAGGAAAATCATCGCCGGCAATTCCCACTAATCCGACTTTTGTCAGGAAACTCGCGCTAACGGCAAAATGAACAACGGAACCGCCGAGCAATTCGTCCCGTTTACCTGTTGGAGTTATAATTGTGTCTAAGCCTACCGAACCTACAGCTGTAATTTTTGGTATTGTCATGAAGGGGAAGTTATTGGTTATTGGTTATTGGTTATTGGTTATTGGTTATTGGTTATTGGTT
>JAOZSF010000317.1 GCA_029939815.1 bacterium | reverse complement strand
CAATAATTGCAATAATTTTTTGTGTTAATTTAGTAAACGGGGATTGCCCTCCTAAGTATGTATATAAATGGTCAGAGGCATATACTAAGGGACCGAGCGGAAATATTTCCTATGATGGAGAACATACTTTTAGTATTATCGGTAAATGGACTAAAATTAATGTTGAAACAGGCAAAAAAATTAAAGTGGAATATATAGCACAATATAAAGATAATAAAAAAAATATACAGTGGACATCAAAAGCACTACCTAATGTTACTCGTTGCGAAAAATATAAAGACAGGCCCGTGTTCATAACCAAGTTTAAAAAACCAGGGAATAGTGGCTTACCTAGAAAATATTCAACTACTATATTGCCTACCGGAACCAATGGCAACAAAAAACAAACCTATAGGGCAGGTAAAAAAACGAAAAAGGAAAAAATTTCAACCCCTGGAAAACAAGTAACAATTGTTTAATATTTCTTAAATTCAGTAAATTGCAGAGAGTAAGGAGAAAATCACGAACGGCTTTAATTATAAAATTATTTTATTTGTGCTTTTGCCATGTTTAGATCTTTTTGCCAATGAGACTATTGTAACTAATCTACCGTTATGGCGAGAAGTTTCCGGTTGGAGAGAAAGTATTGAAAATCGCAATGTTAAGCAGGTAATTGCCGAAATAGATAATGCAATATCTCCTGAAGTTGCACCTTGGCAAATTGCGGTAATTCAAGGCAATGATTGGTCGTATCAATGGGGTTTCTACGCTTATTATTATAAGGCATTAGCGCTTTATAAATCAGATGATTACGTTGAAGCTTATGATGCGCTTATTCGAGCATATACATGCCTTCCTGAAAATATTCCTCCGAAAGAATTGGCCGATGGTTATTGGGATTGGTATTTACTCGCAGGCAAGTTATGTGCAAGGTTTGGCAGGAATTTAGATGCTGATTGGTATCTTTCGCAAATACGATCTTCGCTTTCAAGCAATAATACTCAATATATTGAAGCAACGGCAAAATTAGCTTCAATAAGAAGATATCAGGGCAGATTATCAGAAAGTCAGGAATTGTTTAAGGAATTATTTTCGTTACAATCACAATCAACAGAAGTTTGGCATAATTATATTCGTTTGCTTTTTGACTTCGGTAATTTTGAACAGGGGGTGCAAGCTATTATAAAAGGAGCTACTGCTAATAGTTTATCATTAGATAACAATTGTAGAAATTATTTTATACAAGATGCTTGTACATATTGGCATTTGTTTAGCGAGTACGATGTATTTAATTGGTATAACCTATTAGGCAATCAATTAAAAATAATAAAACTCGAATCCGGAAGCGAGGATTTAATTGCGCTGCTGATTAATGAAAGAAAATTAATTGCAAAAATTTATCCTGATATTATTGATAAAAAGCCGAAAGACCTGATAGCCATAAAAAAGAGAATAGAGTCGGAGAAAACAAATACAATTTTATATACTGCTGTTAAAACAAAAAAAACATTTAAAAATAATAAAAAGAAGAGTAGAAAATCTGTTTTATCACCCGCTGTCAGTTTTAAAGAGTTTTCAGACACGAATGCTTTTATTGAAAACGCCGTTAATAATGCATTTTTAAAAACACAGGAAATATGGAAACGCGGTGGCGGCAGTCCGCAAGTTTGGGAAGAAATTCTCGAAAAATTCTCTACAAATGATTTACAAAAAGTGATAATTGATGGCGAAACAGCTCTGTTTCATGTTTTTTCTGCTCTCGGCGCAATATATGCCTATAAATATGATACAAAAATCGCCCGGAACTTTTTTGATAAAGCATTAGCGGTTCCAAACATGGGAGGGAATGCCGATAGGTTGGCTGATTTGTTGGTTCGTTACGCGGGACTTTTTTTACGGCGCAAAAATCGTGATTTAAAAGAAGCAGAATATTATTATAATTGGGCAGATGAAATTAATGAAAAAAATATGCGTCTGCGGATAATAATTCAAAGTGGTTATTCCGGAATAATTTTAATTGAAAATGGACCTCAGGAACGAATTGATTTATTGCAGGATATAATTAACACAGGCGGATGTATACCGAGACGCGCGGATTATGAGCGACTCGCTCGTGATTATTACAGAACCGGTAATTTTAGAATGGGATTTAAAACCTATGTTAAAGGAATAAAAAGAACACGGTTCAAAATGGAAACAGGTTATTGGGATCACATGATTGACGGTCTTTTTATGAATCGCAGTTTTCATAATTCAGATGAATTAAAACAATTGAAAAAAATATTGAGAGCAGGGACGCTACGCTATCCGGCAACAATAAAATATGCTTCGACAATTGCACGGCTACTCTCGCTTGCAAATGAACCTTGGATTGATGACCAGATTAAACTTGCTGAAATAGAAGCCAATAATAGTTTTACCGATGAAAACTGGCTTTTTATATCTAATACTGTTTTTAGGACACCAAGCATTCGTGCGGGCTTGCTTTATATTAAGGCGCAATCTGAACGAGACAATACGAGGACAAATTTTTTTGATTGGTCAGGCTGGAGAAAAGGTTTGCGGGTAATTGATAGTGAAATTAAAAGTGGGAAACCATCAGCCCCCACTAATTCCGGAATATTTAGAATTGCTAATGGTTTATTTATTAATCAATTGATTAATTATACGAATAGAATTTGCATGAGCGAAATTACACAAGTTGGAAATACAATTTGCGAAAGAGCATCAAAATTAAGAAATGAATTGTTCGATAAAACAACAGCGCTATTTATGAACTTTTCTAAAACGAATATTGTTTTTAACTTGCATTTACAACGAATGAGTCAAAGAAGATATACAACTATAAATAATCCTTCGTATAAAGCAATGATTGAGTTGTACAAGGAATGCAATAAATTTCAAAAAGAGAGTTTATTAAGTTTATTGAATAGAAAACTAAAATTTGAGAAAGAAGATAGTAAAGCAAATGAATGGGAAAATCTTATTAATAAAATAGAGGAATCCCAAAGCAAATAAACAAATGATTTTGTAGTTAAACCGTTAAAACGGTTAAAACAGATATAGTGATTTTGTCCCCACGACTAAAGTCATGGGTTAAAAATCCGCCGATGGAAGATTAAAACTAAAATATGTGAAAAAATTCTTGAAAACATGATAAATATTACTACTAATAATTTAAAATAATTTAAAATAATTTATTTTGAATAGTTGTGATTTAATAATTCTTTTAAAAATATTTAATCGTTCTGTCATTTTGTTTCTGATAATTTTTCGTTCAATGAATTTATAACATCCGATTTTGGTTGCCATGACATACCGGGACCGCGGCCTCTGCGTGTAAAAATATATTCGCTGTCATTTTGTTCAAGCTCATCGATCATTTTTTGTGCGTCATCATAGCGTTTCTGTTCAATGTATTTATTAG
>JAOZSF010000316.1 GCA_029939815.1 bacterium | reverse complement strand
TGGATTAATGAATATTCTTTCTTAATCAAAATTCAATACCGGTTGGTCGTCAAAATTAAGTGAGTGCTGAAAACGGATTCCCTCAATATATTTATCGTAAGGTTTTATTTCAAAACCATGGCGCATAAACGCTGATATTCCTTCCACGGCAGCCATAGCGGCAGAAATAGTTGTGATTACAAGAATCCCGCGCGCAACGGCTTCATGCCGCATTTTTGCTTCAGCAAATCTGTTTGCTTTTGAGCCGGGAGTATTAATTATTAAGCTTATATCTCCATCAATAATATTGTCGATAACATTCGGACGACCTTCCTGAAACTTCATTACAAGTTTCGCGGAAATTTCGTGTTTTTGCAGTACAGCGTAAGTTCCTGATGTAGCCGCAATATAAAATCCGAGTGCAATGAGTTTTTTAGCGATTGGCAAAATTTCCTGCTTATCTTTATCCGCAACACTCAGCAAAACAGTTCCGGTAACCGGTAAAGAGTTCCCCGCGGCAACCAATGCTTTTGCGTAAGCGGTACCGAAAGAATAGCTTAAGCCGAGAGCTTTTCCCACGGAACAGCATTCCGGTCCTAATGAAGCGTCACTTTCCGGAAAATTTACAAAAGGAAAAACGGGTGCGCTCACTGCGACAAAATCGGCGATGGGTTCTTTTTCATTAATTTCGGTCAATGATTTCCCGAGGGCCACCTGTACAGCGGTAGATATAAGTTTTTCGCCTGATATTTTATTAATAAAAGCTGTATTATTAGTTGCGCCCGGGAATACATCCAGCAGGTATAATTTATCATCTGAGAAAGCAAATTTGACACCTATTAATCCTTGAATCTCAAGTTCT
This sequence comes from bacterium, assembly GCA_029939815.1. Classification (GTDB taxonomy): domain Bacteria; phylum Auribacterota; class UBA3054; order UBA3054; family B51-G9; genus B51-G9. The sequence goes on along the minus strand of JAOZSF010000316.1, from coordinate 2,565 downwards.
ATTGCAAGCCGTTTAATAATGTCCCTGCCCTCTTCAAGAAAAGAATACGCAGATGATTCAGGCGCCCACACGGCCGCGCTGTCGCTTGTATTAACCCCGGCTCTTTCTATATGTTCAATTATTCCCCCGATATACAGATCTGTTTTATCGCAGACGGCTTCAATATGGAACTCTCTTCCGCCTTCAAGAAATTTTTCAATTGAAATAGGATAAAGCTCTTTAACACTTTTAGCGCTATCAAGATAATCCTTTGCTTCCTGTTTACTGTACCAAATATCTACTGCGGGAATCCGCATCGGTGATGCCGGATGAATAATTACGGGATATCCGATGTCTTCCGCGAGTAAAAACGTATCATGTGCGTTATCAGCAATACCGTGTGAAGGCAGTCTGATATCAAGTTTTTGGATCATCGGATAAAATCTTTCGCGTTTGCGCAGTCTCTGGATACTTTTGAAAGATGTTCCAAGAATGGTAATATCGTCAAATTTTTCTATCAGCGCGTAAGTTTGGATGTCTCCAAATTGTGCAAAAATTGCTTTGGGTTTTTCAATTTCGATAATATCATTGATAATTTCCGCATTAACAGGCTCAATGTATCTCTTCACATTTACACTTTCATCATCTGTTAAATGTAAAGTTTCAGAAGAAATTAAAATGATTTTTTCTCCTGCTTTTGACAATTCACGAACTGCTTCCAAAAGAATATATTCGCCTTCGGTTTTTCCGATAAGTTTTGATTTGCATGAGCCAATCAGAAGAACAGGATTTTCATTAAAAGATTTTTGTTTTCTTGAGCTGTATGTAATAATCCAAGGGCTTTTTTGAATATCATTACCCGGTAAACATTCGATAGCAGGAAATATTTTTTGTCCCGGGCGACATTCTCTAATTCTTTCTTTTTCAATTCCGAGCAGTGAGGCGAGTTGTAAATCGCTATAACCGGTTTGCTTTGCTTTTTTCAGCAATTTTTTTGCGCTTGCCTCACCGGAAATTAAATCTTTATTTTGAATTAGAGAACATTTCTCTTCAAATTTGTTTAACTCCGACAATTCATTTATAAACCATTCGTCAATTCCGCTCGCGTTTACTAATTCTTTTGGATCAACTCCAATTTTTATTGCTTTTAGTATGTGCCACAATCTGTTTGCAAATGGTTTTGACACCATTTGTATGACCTCTTCAACACCCCATGTTATCGAGCTTTCGGCATTGATACAACACGCGCCCGGTTCCGGAAGGCAAGATGCCCTTACCGCTTTTTGCAAAGCTGAAATAAAATTAATTCCAATTCCTGTTACGCTATCAATGGATTTCGTATAAGTTGTAAGGAGTTCATTTTTCCCCATAAGTCTGTTTCCCGGAAATACGGGAACTCTGCACACGCAAAAACTTTTCTTCTTTTTTTCTTTTTCTTCAAAAAGACTTCTTTCGGTTTTGGGCAGAACCGAAGACAGAAGTTCCTGAATGTTTTCATCAATGCAAAGCTTTGTATGCAATTCTGCCACCGGAATTCCTGCCTGGCGACCGCATAATATTGCAGCGCGGGTTACCATTGGCGCCACGCTTATTATTTTAATATCGGTATCGTCATTTTTATTATGGGCAAGTTGAATCGTCGCGCAGCCTGTAATTTTAAAACTTCGAACAATTCTTTCAACAGTTTCTTTCGCAATAATTATCGATTCTTCTGAGAGACTTTGTACCGGAGAAACAGCAATGCTGTCGTTAGCGTGCACTCCCATCGGTTCAACATATTCCACGTTTCCAACAGTGAAAACATTATCTTTCCGATCCCTTAGAACTACCCAGTCCGTGCTTTTTGACCCCGCAAAGGATTTTTCTATAACCACCTGCTTAACAGGACTTACTGCTAATGCGACACTAATTGCCCGTTCAAGTTCTTCAACATTATACGCGATTGCCACTCCGATTCCCAGCGGCTCGGGTATTGCTCTTACAATAACCGGAAATCCTATTTCCCGTCCTGCTTCAATTCCTTTATCGATTGAATTAACAGTTGTTGATTCCGGACATTCAGCGCCGGCGGCGGCAACGATTTGTTTAAATTTTTCCGGTTTTTGAGTTGAAGCAAGAATATCACCGGTAGTGCCGAGAAAAGCGAATTTTGAATTCGGTTGACCTGCAAACTGGTGCAAAACTAACGAAAGGTTAAATGGATTTTTACCGCTTATAGTAGTCAAAACACTATGCGGCCTTTCTTTTTGCAAGATTTTTTCCAAAATCTCGCGTGTCAGCGGTTCTGTGTAACTGTAATTGCATAAACGACTTCCGATGACCGGTGATGCCGGATGGCTGTCAATTAAGATAACCGAGTGACCTGCTTCCTGTAAAGTTTTACACGCTGACATTATCACGCTGTTATATTCGCGTGACTGCCCTGTCATTGTAGGACCCGACCCCAGAACTAATATTCTCTGACCCGGCATTTTTTCTCCGGAAGGTAAAAGTGGTTATTTAGTCGCAGCAAAAACATTAATTGTATAAACATCTTAATTTATTATATCTTTTTCGTAATGGATTTTCAATCACATAATAATTTTA
>JAOZSF010000315.1 GCA_029939815.1 bacterium | reverse complement strand
AAATGAAATAGGAACAATAGACGAAAATGATGCAAATTATTTTTCCGGAAATGGTGAGAACGGCTTGGAAATATTCGGCGGTAGCGAAAATGAAGTCATTAAAAACTTTATTGGTGTCGGGGCAGGAGGAACAGGTTGCTTCGGTAACGCTTACAACGGAATCTGGATTTACGGCAGCGCAAGTAATAATGTGGTTAATAATTCTATTTGTAATAATAATTGGAACGGTATTTATTCGGAAGGCGGATTCGCATCGTTAATCTTTAATAATTATATCGGTGTGAATCAAGCTGAAGAACAAGCGGGAAATTCCCGTGCCGGTATTCATTTACACTTGGAAAGCAACAGCGATATAGCGGAAAATGTAATAGTAGCAAATTTAAATTACGGGATGAATATTCTCGGCACTAACCTGAAAATTTATAAAAACATAATCGGTTTTTATTCAGAATACACAACTATGGGCAACGGCTTGGGTGGGATTTACTATGAAGATACCGATAATACATTAATTAACGATGGGAATATTGTATCCGGTAATAATGGACCGGGAATCACAGTCGTTGGTTATTGTCCTAATACTATTATTGCGGGGAATTATATCGGAACAGACGAAAATGGAGACGATTACGGTAATTTCGGCGAAGGAATCCTTTTAAATAACGCGCTTTATGTTACGATCGGAACAAATAAACAGCAGAATATAATCTCTCATAATGAGAAAAGCGGAATCTTTATCGCTAATGGAAAAAATATTGTTGTTCAAAATAACCTCATTGGCGGAAGCAAATTAGAAGGAAATCTATACGGTATTATAATTAGCAACTCCTCAAATAATATCATCGGTGAATGGGATGATATGGGTGAATGGATGACAAATTATATTGCTAACAATGCACAAAGCGGAATAGATATACAAGGAGAGTCTACGAATAATTATATCGTAAATAATACTATCGTTCAAAATAATTATTGCGGAATTTTCGTAAATGGCATTGGCGGAAATATTACTAAATATAATTATATCGCAGAGAATACTGTCGGTCTGAACCACGATGACGGAATTTGTATTGGTGGTTCCGCAGACAGGAATATAATTAAAGATAATATCGTCGGTGTTAATTCATATGCAGGTGACGCTCCTATCGGCAACGAGGGTGAAGGAATTTCCGTTTATGGTTATTGGAACGAAATCAAAGATAATATAATCGGCTTTAATGAAAAAAACGGCATCCTTATTTCAGGCGGGCGATACACCAAAATAATCGGCAATCAAATCGGTATTGGTGAAACGATTTTGGGGGATTCTGTTGCAATTGCAAATAAATCAAATGGTGTCTCCATTGTTAATGGGGCAAAATTTAATTATGTTGGTTCAACCGGTGTGTTTAGTTTCAGTATATTTAGTTCTGAAAAAGCAAATGTTATTGCCGGAAACGACGGAAATGGAGTGTTTATCGGTGAAAACTCAACTGATAATCATGTAGTTAATAATTTCATTGGTTTGGAATGGGATGGTGATTCTTCAGAATTCTTTAATGGAAAAGCCGGCGTTGCTTTGTATAAAAATTTTTATAATACTATTGGTGGAATAAATGCTGGTGAAAAAAATTATATAGCTGGAAAAATATGTTTGGAGTTTCTCAAAACATCAGGCAACTCAACTTATAGAAACTATATTGGAATCCCCGACACGTCAAATATTGAATATTGCGTTTACATGCAATCGTGTAAAAATGAAGCGTTTGGACAAACAACCGGCGATCATTATAATTTTGTTGACGGGGCATCTGAAAAGAATGTTCATATTAGAGACTGTACGAATATTGTGTTTGAAAATGCTTATATCGGATATACAAATAAGAATGTTATTGTTACAAATAGCTGTTATGGTTTTTATATTGCTAATTCTAAAGAAATTAATATTGAACAAAATTTTGTGGCCGGAAATAATATCGGCATTCTTGCGGTTAATGTCAATAAACTCGTTGTTCGTGATAGCTATATTGGTGACCTTTTCAATATGGAGCACTGTGGCTTAAAAGGTAATTTCAGTGATGGAATACGTATAATCGAATGCTCTGATTCAAAAATCTTAAACAATTATATTTCCTGTAATGATAAAGATGGGTTGGGTATATACAGCTCGCAGCTTCTTTATATATCCGGTAATTACTTTGGACTCGCAACTAACGGATTTAATCGCCACAGTAATTTAGGCGATAATATCTGTCTTATAAACTCTACAAATATTTATATCGATACTACCGAAACAGGAAGAGGTAATTATTTGGCGGGCGCGGGTGAAGATGCAATCTATGTTTACAGTGGTTGCTCAAATTTTATTTCGTTTAATATTATCGGCCTGGCGCTTGATAAAAAAACAGCTGTGACTAATTGTGATCATGGTGTTTTCTTAGAAAACACATCTGTTAATACTCTTAACGAAAATACCATTTCAGGTAATGGTAAAGACGGAGTTTTAATTTTAGGCGAATCTTCTTCCAATAATGAATTAAGTAGAAACTTTATTGGATATTCTGCTGTAACGAGTAACGGCGCGCCAAACGGTGGCAACGGTATTTTTATAGATAATGCTCCCGAAAATGATATCGGTTACGAATTACATGGAAATTACATCTGTGGAAATAAAAAAGAAGGTATTTTGATTAAAGGTATCTATTCTTCAAATAATTTTGTCGGTTATAATAAAATAGGAATGGATAACGTAATTAACAGAGCACCGAATCTGAGCAACGGGATCTTTGTCGTTGACGCGCCCGATGGCTACTTTTATAATAATGCAATAGGCGGAAATGGGGGCTGCGGAATTAAAATTCTTAATACCACATTGACTAATCTTACAACAATGAATCTTATTGAAGAAAATTCAATTGGCTATTATTATAAATTATCACATTCAAACAGTTGCGACGGTATCCAAATCTGTGACTCGGCATACAATTTTATCGGTGCAAAAAACATTATTGGAAATAATTACGGCAACGGGATTAATATTATCGGAACAAGATCACATAATAATGTAATTTATGGTAACTTCGTAGGTATCGGAAAACATGACATTTCTATTCCAAATAGATTGCATGGAATTCAATTGTTCGGAGGAAACGATAATATAATTGGAAATACAAATGTTCCGGATTCAAATGTAATTGCAAATAATTTCTTTAACGGCGTAAATGTCGCACGTGGAACAGGAAATGCAATTCTCGGAAATTCCATTTATAATAACGGATTGATGGGGATTAATCTCGGAATTCAGGGGAGAAATTCAAATTATAATACTAATGCGCCAAACCGTTATCAACCTTATCCTGTTCTCAACGGCGCATATTCCGGCTCGGTAACAAGAATTGTCGGCTCACTTTCCGCGGAATCCAATTCTA
>JAOZSF010000018.1:11077-12797 GCA_029939815.1 bacterium | reverse complement strand
AATAGCTAAATAGAAAGTTCCGTTAATAAATAATCAGTTATTTAATAACCAATAACTAAATTACAAGACCTTTAAACCTTTAGACCTTCAGACTTTTTAAAATGAAAGATAAAATAGAAAATAAAATCAGACGATGGCGGTTTGAGCGTGACGAAATGACTCAGGAAGAACTTGCGAAGCGATCCGGGGTCACCCGTCAAACAATAATCGCTATTGAAGCCGGTAAATATTCTCCGTCATTAATGCTTGCTTTTCGGATATCATCCGCACTTGGAGTATCCCTTGAAGAAGTATTTCAATATTTCCCGGAAGGAATGGAAGAAAACATAAGATTAAAATAATACAATTTTTGCCACTAAGGCACCAAGATACTAAAAATAAATATATTATAATTTTATAACTTCTTAATCGTACTTCCCCTAAATTGTAATCCCAAAAAATAGTACTGTTACAAGACGATTTTAATTTTCTTTTTCCCTTCCGAATCGGCTGACAGAAAGGCATTTTCCAGTAATTCGCCGTTAATATAAAACTCGGAGATTTTATTTCCTGCTCCTGATATTTCGATATCGAGATCCATTTTTCTGTAGTTGATATTTTTCACAAATAACGGAGAAAGATTTTCTTCTATCTGCGGTTTAAACTCAATGCCATCAACAGTAAAATTCATCCCGATAACATCAAGTAAAAGTAATCTGACAAACGCGGTCGCGCTCCATGTCTGTCTATCACACGATTTCCATTCGTATTCCAAATCACCGTTCCATTCCTGAACACCTCCGTAAATTTCTCCTGTCATCGGGTGATAAACTTCCGCGAACTGTAAATCGCGGCAGGCAAATTCCGCTAATGTATTCACAACATGCATCAAAATACCGGTTCTGTTATTTTTAGCGGCGGCGGAAGCGAACATAGCTTCAAACGGCGGCCAGACACAAGTGGAATGTCTACCGAAATGGTTCCCCGGAATTTTTTCATAGCGAGGAAAATCGGGCCAGCCGACGGGAATTCCAGCGGGAACAATTTTAATTTTTTTCAGAACTTTTTCCGTTTTTTCGTCATCGGCAATATCAAAAAGTAAAGAATACGCCAGACCGAGACATTCCTGGTGGTCACAATCACCTAACGGATCAATCAAATAACAATAATTGTCGATTTCAATCGACCAAAAATGTTGATTGATCGCGTTTTTGATTTTTTCAGCTTTATTTCTCCACTTTTCTTCCAATTCTTCTCCAAGCTCTTTCGCCATTAGTTCGACAAGTTTGTACGCGTTGTAATAAATACAGTTTGTTGAAAGCGCGTGCATCGGGATTCCGTACCCAACAGGGTGGATTTTATCGGGATTTGCTTCGGGCCAATCGCCGATGCAAGTGCTGCCCTTGCCGTCATTGCCGATTCGGTAAACAATTGGATAACCGCTTGTTCCGTCTGCGTGGTGTGCCGCGCCTCTAAACAGGGAAAGTTTTTCATTCCACTCATTTTTTTCAAGATATCTGAGGGTATTTCTTGTAGCTTCGAGCGCAATTTTCAGAAATTCTTTATCGCCGGTATAGAGATAATGATGCCACGCGCCGGTTGTCCAAATCATAGCATCCCAATACTGGTGAAGATTAATTCTCAATTCACCGTCAACTTTTTCCACCATTGAGAGGAGTGTATTTTTTGCAATTTCCGGAAAGATTAAACTCACACCGTTCCACGAATTAATCGCCGCGTC
>JAOZSF010000018.1:0-10977 GCA_029939815.1 bacterium | reverse complement strand
AAATAAAATATGTCAAAATAATTAATATCAAAATGATAAAGAATCAGAATGATAAATTTAGAAAAGTAATTATTTTACAGTTGTAAGGGTTATTTTTTCTTTATCAATGTTTATTACTAAAATAGTTTCAAGGTTACTGTGTTTCAACAAACGTTTTATATGGTTACAATAAATATCAAAGTTCTTTTTCACAGTAGCAAAATGAAATGCGGTTGTTTTATTTAATAAAGGTATTTTTTGTCGTCCGACTATTTTGCCGTTATCAATAATATCGACCGGAGAAATTACTGCATCTTTACCGCCGAGGAAATGAATCATTGCTTCTTTATATAGATTTAAATCAAGAAATCCGCCCCAATCAGCGAATAATTCTTTAAGTATAGTTTCAAAAAGCTTATACTGTTTATTCTGTAAATCCCAATTTCTTGTATCAAAGCAATAATCATGTCTTGATTTATAAGTTAAATTTGTGGAGACAAATTCATATTCAACATTTTCAGGACGGAAATTTATTAGTTTTCCATAATTAATATTTGCCAACATTAAATAATTTAGCAATTGTTGTTTATGGATTGAATTTAATTCCCTGCAAGTTTTTAATTCGTATATTATTCCATTTTCTACCAAAATATCAAAAAAATATACTTTATGAAAATCTTTGTAACTTACTTTTATCGTCACTTCACTGTTTGCCTTAATTCCTGCGTCTATACAGGCATTTGCTAAACTCATATTATAAATTGACTCATCTAAAAAACGTCCCAGCCGATTATGAATATCAAAAGCAGAACCCATAACCTTAAAATCAATATCATAAAAGGTTTCTTGATTTTTCTTTTCTACTATTTTTGAACATTCAATCGGCATTATTTATTTTTAAAAAATTTATCATTTTGATATTAATCATTTTGATAAGATCATTATTATTTTGATATTAATCATTTTGACAAGAGCATTATCTTGATTATTTTAAATCATATAAACTTATTGCTGTAACGCTTTGATACGCGTTCACGTCGATCTGATTTTCTTTTTTTACCGGGATAAGTTTTACAATTTTCTTTTCTCCGGGCAGGATGTCAAAATAATTATCAGAGAACTGCGCTGCGGAATCATCACACTCCAGATAAACGTATTTAGCGATTTTATTCACGGAAATTTTTATTTCGTCATTGCTAATTGCTTCAACAACAAGGTCGGGATTTTGCAGTGCTGCGTCTTTTAACGTTGAGAAATGCAAAATTTTAGTTGAGGAGATTTTTTGGTTTATAAATTCGGCGGTAAAGTAACATTCTTTTTTATCGAGTCCGTTGAGTAATGAGTCAACATTTTCCGCAAAAACAATTTTTGAATTGCACGAATCGATTTTTACGTTAATTTTTTTCTCAAGAATAATCTCACCGGAATATTTTCTCAATTTTAAAATTATTTCTCCGGAAATCTCTTCCGCTAAATCGTTAATCAAAGATACCCGCAGTTCGTCTTCATATTCCGCAGCGGTAATCAATACCGGAGCATAAAACTTTCTCGCGGAATAGTGCAGAGCTTTCCACCGACCGTTATAATCGACACTTGCCCAGCTAACCACGGGCCAGTTATCATTGAACTGCCAATAGATTGTACCCATGCATCTGTTTTCCGAGCGATTAGCTCTCCAGTGTTCAACGCCTGTTTTAATAACTTTCTGCTGAAAGAACTGGCTCATAATCAGGAAGTGGGGGAAATTTTTCGGTTCGCCGAAATTTTTAACAACATCTTCCATAATTCTCGCATTTCCGCCCGGATTTTTTTGATGATAGAGCATCGTTTTTGATTCAAGTTCCATTTCATCTTCTTTAGCGAAAGATTTGATTGTATGAATATCCGGGAATGCCTGATAACCGAATTCGCTCATAAATCTGTCAAACCTTTTGATATACGCGTCAAAACTCAGCCCAAAATGCCAAACACCCCAAAAATGAGTGTCTCCACCGCTTTCCTCATCCGTATTATTTGAGAAAGGAGTATGAGGAGAACTTGGCCAGTACAATCTTGAATGGTCCAAAGAATTAACGACACCACGCAAATATTCGTCGAACAAATAGAAATAGTCTTTAGAAATTTCATCAGGTAATTTCTGATAATGTAAAACCAACATCTCAACTTCATTATTACCACACCAAAGCGCGATTGACGGATGCGACTGCAATCGACAAATATTGTCGGTTATCTCATCAGAAACACTTTGCAGAAATTCTTTGTAACTCGGATAAGCGATACAGGCAAACATTAAATCGTGCCAGATTAGAATTCCGAATTCATCGCACAGGTCATAAAAGACATCTTTTTCGTAATATCCGCCGCCCCAAATTCTCAACATATTCATATTTGCGTTTGCGGCATCGGAAATCAATCTGCGATAATCTAAATCAGTCAGGCGGGGTGTTAAAGCGTCAGCGGGAATCCAGTTACTTCCTTTTGTGAAAACAGGAACTCCATTCACACGAACAAAAAACGATGTTCCAAATTTATCGGGTTCAACAACCATATCAAGTTGCCGGATGCCGATTCTTTTTGAAATTATTGAAACGGACTTCCCTGACTTTTTCAGGTCGGCAGTGAGTGTGCAGAGTGGCTGCTCGCCCAATCCATTAGGCCACCACAGTGGAGGATTATCGACAATAAATTTAAAGGAAACATTCTGAGCCTCAGGCTGCAAAGTTTTATTTATTTCGAATTCTTTTCCGGACGGGAGGGTTAGTTTTATTTCCGCTTCGGCTGATTTTTCAACCTTTCCGGTAAATTTCGCGTAGCCAAGCACTTCGGCAGATTTATTATCGGATGAGACTTTTGTTTCAACAAAAATCGATTTTATTCGCGGTTCATTCCAGCCCTCAATAAAAACAGATTTCCAAATTCCCGATAAAGGGAGTGTAGGTCCCCAATCCCATCCGAACGAGCACGCCGTTTTTCTGATATAATTTTGAATCATCGGCTGTTGACCAAAAAAGACCGGAGTGTTATGTTTGAGCAGTTCTGAGCTGTCCTTATATTTCTCACGAATTTCCAGAGCGGCTTTTCTTGGCGCTTTAATTAAAACTTTCAATTCATTTTCTTTTTCTTTGACGATTTTTTTAACGGAAAATCGCCATGTTTTGAACATATTATCGGTTTTACCAAGAAACTTACCGTTTAATGAGATTTCGGAGATGGTATCAATTCCCTCAAATACAAGTTCCACATTTTCATTGTCGATTAAGCTCGCGGAAACATCAAATTTTAGTGAATAAGTGTAATCGTCTTCACAAGCGGACTGCCATTCCTCGCAATTTTCTCCAATGAAAGGGTCGGGCAGCAGTCCCGCTTTAAACATATCGTACTGAACGTGACCCGGAACTGAAACATTTACGGGTTGTTTTTCATCATTACGATAAGTTTTCCAATTTTCGTTTAATTCGAGTTGGTATTTTGTAGTGCCAAAGATTGATGACATAAAATTTCTCTGTTATTTTGATTGTTAATTAATTGGTTTAATTTAATCGGATATTATATCAAAAGGGTATTTTATAAACAAACGCAAGAAGATAAATGTGTGCATGTAATTTTTCATGATTTCTAACTCTTAATCCGCGAATGCGGATTCCGAGTACGTCTGGTCAATTTTAATAAATTCAAATTAATTTAATTTTCGATAATCTGCGCTTCACCGGCGATTTCCGAAATAAGAGTTGGAGGTGGTTCAGTTTTCTCTTTAATGTCAATATTTTTCCATTTTCCGATAGAAAATCTTATCCAGTAAAAAAGAGCGAGTAAAGCGACATAAATTACAAAGCAAGCCCACGCCCAGAAAATTCCTGCTTTAAAAACATCTGTAACCAGATACACTGCAGGAGCAAAAAACAACCACGAAGCAAGAACAGAAATCCACATTGTAAACCAAGTATCTCCGGCGCCTTTCAATGCTCCGCTGAAAGTAACATTAACAGCATCGAAGACACCGAGAAAAGCGAGCATAACGAGCAGCCACCTTCCATATCCGAATATTTCGGCGAACATTTCACTATTTATGCCTTTACCTTTAAAGAACCAAAAGAACACTTCAGGAATTAGAACAAAGAGGATTCCCATTGTTATCATATAAACGGCAGCGCATTTAACGCCTGAATAAGCGGATCTTTCGGCGGCTTTTTTATCACCTTTTCCCATATATTTACCGACAAGAATTGTTGTTGCCATTGAGAAACCGAGCATAGGAAGAAAAGATAATGTATTAATCGATAACGCGACATTTGAGGCGATTAACTGTACTCTGCCAATATGTCCGATGAGGAGAACAAAGATAGAGAAAGCCATAATATCGAGGCTGAAACTAATACCTGACGGTCCGCCGTATTTAATAAGATTTTTAATAGTTGACCATCTGAAAGCCATATTTTTAAAAATATTATATTCGGTTCTGATTTTTTTTCTTGAAATCAGTATTATATACAAAACAGTTCCGCCAAAAGATGAAATCACCGTTGCAATTGCAGCGCCTCTGATTCCAAGTTCCGGTGCGCCGAAATTACCGAATATGAGGCAATAATTAAGAAAGATATTAATGCAAGCGATAGAAATTGTCACCCACATTACTATTTTAGTTTTTCCGCGGCCGCTGAAAAATGCTGAGATTGAATTACTTGTGAGTGGAAAAACAGCACAGAAAGCGAGTGTGCCGAAATAAATTTTTTCAGCATTAAGGACATCCGGTTCATGATTCATAAGGTCAAAAATCCATAATCCGATCGGTCGGAAAGTAAAAGGATAAAGAATTCCGCATACTAATGAAAAATAAACGCCGTGCCAAAAACTCCTGACGCACATTTTTTTATCACCTAATCCATAATATTGTGAAACAAAAGTTGTTGTGTAACCGGCAATACCGAGGAACAAACTTATTAAAGCAAAAGCGAGAATTCCTGCTCCGGTTGCTGCAGCTGCGGTCGTATCGCTGTAGCGCGTCAGCATTACGCGGTCAAAAAAATGCATAATAGAGTAGGAAGCTGTGGAGAGGATCAGCGGCCAGGCAATTTTCAGCAGTTCATATTTTCCGCCCGGGACAGCGATTTTTTGTATTTTTTTATTCATATACTTGACAGGAAAGAGCTTTTTGCATAAAATTAAACGATATTATAAAAAATAATATGTAAAAATATATGAAACGAATTAATCCACACGCGAAAATGGCACTGTTATTGGGACTCTTCCTCGGCGGAGTAGTCTTTACTGTTATTTACCTGCTCACAGAAGGCGAACGAATAATAGTCGCTTCTGTTTTCAGTATAACACCGGTTATATTACTTTTATGCCTTGTCGGGAATTTTTTTGATCCCGGTCCTCCGGAATAAATTCATATTTCCTTGTACAATTTTTCGAGTTTTTCAACCATCACGTCTGACGAAAAATTGGTTAAATCGGTTTCCATTGCCCCTTCGGTTAAAGACAGTAACTGTTCTTTGTTTGCCAAAAGCTGTTTTACTTTATCGGTTAATGATTTCACATCTCCAGGCTTAACAATAAGTCCGTTTTCTCCGTCAGCAATCACTTCTTTCGCTCCGCCGATATCATAGGATATCACCGGTTTTCCCGCGGCAAGCCCCTGAACAAGAATTCTCGCCAACCCTTCCCGTAAGGATGCATGGATAACTATATCCGCTGATGCAATCCATTCCGGAATTTCATCCGGTGGAAGTAAGCCTGTAAACATCACACCGTTTTTGGATAAATTTTCTTTTGCGCGATTTTCGAGAAAATGGCGCAGGGGGCCATCTCCGATCATAATTCCTTTAACCGGTGAGTCGTACGATTCGGACAAATTTTCAATCACCGTAAGAAAATCTTCCGCTCCTTTCATATTAAAGAGTCTTCCGATGGCCAGCAAAACGACTGTATTTCCGGGAACAGCGAGTTTTTTACGAATTTCTTCTTTTTTATCACGTGCGGCGATAAATTTATCCAAATCAAATCCGCTGTATATTGTTGTGAAAAGTTCAGGTAAAGCGATACCTGCTTTAACTGCCTGTTCAGACATTGTATCACAAACGCTGACAATTTTATCGGATTTTTTAGCGCAGAATTTTTCAGCCGCGATGTAAATTCTATTTTTCAAAAATGACTGATATTTATCAAAAGCCAATCCGTGGATTGTATGAACAACTTTAGATATCTTTTGCGCACGGACATTTGATGCCGCCATTCTTCCAATAATCCCCGCTTTAGAGCTATGAGTGTGGATTATATCATATTTTTCATGTTCGAAATGAGCTGCAAGAGATTTATACGCTAAATAGTCAAATAACGGATTTATTGGTCTTACGAGATAGCGGTTTTCAATAAATTTAAATGGCAGATTCGAATTTATCAGACTTTTTTGCTCTAAAAGGTTGCCTTCACGACCACGGCTGGGTCCGGTAATTAAAGTAACATCATGCCCGCGTTCAGCCAGACCGATAATCGAAGTGAGTGTATTTTCCTGGGCTCCGCCGAGGATAAACCGGGTAATGATGTGACAAATTTTCATTCCAATATCACAGCTTTTTCACCTACAAGTTCAGCGAATTTTTCCGCATCGGCTTTACTGCCGACAATCGCGCCGTAATGCATTGGAACCGCTGCCGCCGGTTTTACTTCATTAATGATTTCCGCGGCTTCTTCCGCAGTCATAACATACGTTCCCGACACCGGGACGAGCCAGACATCCGCGTCAACATTTTTCATTTCCGGGATAAGATCGGTATCTCCGGTATGATAAATTCTAACATTTCCGTCATCAATGATTACGCCAATCCATCCATTTTCTTTCGGGTGAAAGGATTTATTAGTATTATACGCCGGCACAGCTTCAATTTTTATTTTACCAAAAACAAGCGATTCTCCCGGAGCGATTATCTGAACATTTCCTGAAACTTTTTCCGCTGAATCGGCAGTAACAACAAGCGTTGTTTTTGCGTCCCGGATTTTCGCTATATCTTCCGGAGAGCAATGGTCAAAATGTGAATGAGTACAGATAATAATATCTGCTTTCGGTAAATTATCCGCAAGTTGATATGGGTCAATGTAAATTGTTTTTACGAGGTCAAGTCGGAAAGAGGCATGACCGAGGCGGTGAATTTTTCCAGTAAGACTGTTCATTCTTTTATTTTTTTTGGACATTATAGGACAAGATGGACGGGATTTCCAATATCCAACAATCTTTCCTTCTTTACTTCAGAGTTTTTTCTATCGTTTGCTTAACAGCGGAAAGTGTTCCCGGAGCGTTACCTTCGATCACATCAACAACGATTCCGTTTTTATCCATTATAAAAGATTTAGGGACAACATGGACGCCGTAATTTTCTATTGTTTTTTTATCAGGGTCAATATAAATCGGTAAAGTAAGTTTTTCGTCATTAATGAAATCTTTAATTTTTTTTGTGTCGGTTTCATCGGTAATAGTAATAAATTTCACACCTCTGAGGTTATATTTTCCGTAAAGTTTGTCAATATTTCCAAGGTATTTTCTTGAATTACCACTCCAACTCGCAAAAAAAGTAAGTACAATCGGCTGCTCACCCGTTTTAACGGTTTTCTTTTTCCCCGCGAGATATTTAATTTTCATTTCCGGAGCTTTCTTTTTTAACAGAGGATGTTTAATGTGAATTCTGTCGCGCTGCAATGCCTGCCCGATATCCATGACAATAATATCTTTAGGCGGCTGAAAAGAGAAGACATTTTTTTTCAGTGGACCATTAACTTTAATATTCGATAAATTCACTTTAACAACAGGTTCATTTTTCAAATTATACTGAATCCATTTTGAAGCTATGCCGTGTTTATCAACGACCAGTTTCACTTTAGCAGGCATATAATTACTAATCCCGGCATCCCCGAGAGTTGCTGCGATTTTAAGGAGTGCGAGATATTTTGGAGATTTAGCGTCAACGCTCCCTGTAAAAACGAATCCGCCGTTTTTTGGGGTTACTTTTTCAAAATCAGTGCTTTCCTGTAAAGAGGTATATGTGTTTGTAGTATCATCCGTGAGCATAATTATATACGCTTTCGAGAGGAAAGCATAGAAAAGTTCTTCCATAGAATCTTCACCCCAGCGACTTGCATTAATAACTTTTCCATCAGGAGCGCATTCTGCCTGCAAACCTGTTTTGCCGTCCGAAACGGTAATTTCGCGAACGTTCATAATTCCGCCCATTGCTTCCATATTCATATCTCTTTTAAATGAATATGGAGGTTTTTGGATAAACGTTCCTGATTGGTGGACTTTACCTTTAATAGAATTAATATCCACAGTAAATTTCGCGGAAAAGTTTTTTACCGAGAGGAGTTTTTTGTTTATTTCATTGAAAGCTTTTTTCACTTCCGCCGGTTGTTCTTTAGCTAAAAGAACAGTAGAAGCTAAGAGAATAAAAATAAGATATTTTTTCATTTTTGTTTGGTTCAAGGTTAGAATTTTAACAGACTAAACAGACTGAACTATGTTTCAAATTATAATTCCGGCTGCCAAAGGTACTTAAATCCCGGAGACTGACTTTTCCATCTATTCGGGAAAGGCAGATCGATTTTTGGATTTACGCTCATGCCCGACATTAACATTTCAAGGAAAGGCATTGCTCTTTTATAACGAACAACCTTGATTTTTTTTGTTCCTGTCAATTCTTTTAGCAAATCAACCGTGGAATCGAAGCCGCCAATTTCGTCAATCAAACCGAGTGTAAGTGCATGCGGTGCACTGAAAATGCTTCCGTTTGCGAATTTTTTAACATCTGCCACACTCATTCCTCTACTTCTTGAAACAATTGAAACAAAACGGTTGTATAAATCATTAACCACATTTTGCAGCATTTCAAGTTCTTCAGGCGAGGCATCTCTGAAAGGGTTTAAAATATCTTTATATTTTCCTGATTTAATAGTAACATCTCTAACACCGATTTTATCGCCAAGTCCCTTTACATTAATAGAAGATAAAATCACGCCGATAGATCCGGTAATAGTAGTTCGATGAGCCACGATCTTATCAGCTGCGGCACTGATATAATATCCTCCTGAAGCGGCGACATCGCGAAATAGAGCCACAACTTTCCTCCCCTCTTTCGATTTTTTAAATTTCAAAAGGCGTTCATAAATAATATCACTTGCGGTAACTCCGCCGCCGGGACTGTCAACCAATAATAATATAGCGATAACGTTTTTATCTTTTTCAGCTTCATCGATTTGTTTAATAATTCTTGTTGCGAGGCCTTGTTCCTGAAACAATCCGCTTGAAGTTTTTGCGAGAGAGATCACACCAAATGCCTCAATACAGACGACTTTTTTTCTGCCACTGCCTTTAATCAGTTCTTCGGTATATTTGCTTGAAGAATCATCTGACCCCATATTTTCTGCGGCGAGCATTGCGATTAAACCAATGTTCATAAGCGCGCTAACACCGAGTAGAACAAGGATTATGATAATTGCAACCCAATGACCTAATGTCGATTTTTTAGGTTGACTAATTTGTTCGTTTATAATATTTTCCTGCATTTTTTCTCCGGTGGTAATTATTTTGGTACTAATTTCACTGATTTTCACTAATTTAAAAAATCATTTTATAAATTTATAATTTTTTTAGTGATTTTTGTGTGTTTCGTGGCTGCCCTTTATTGTTTAAGTAATGCGGATGTACCCTGCGCTATCTGCAATTCTTCATTTGTTGGAATAACATAAACGGGAATCCTTGAATTATCAGCTGAAACGCAACCTGTTTCGCCACGAACGTTATCATTATTTCCACCTAATTCAATTCCCATTCCGGCACAATTCTCGCAAATGATTTTTCTTAGTCCGGGGGAATTTTCACCGATGCCGGCGGTAAAAATAACTGCATCGATTTTTGGTAAAGTGCCGACATAAGCATTAATATATTTTGCGATACTGTAAGCCCACATTTCCAAAACAAGAGCCGCGCGTTCATTATTTTCCTTTGCTGCGGCTTCTATATCGCGCATATCGCTTCCTACCCCTGAGAATCCAAGCAGCCCGCTTTTTTTATTCATCAGTGTATCGACTTCATCGGGAGACATTCCTTTCTTTTTCATAATATAAACAACTAACGCGGGGTCAATATCACCGCATCTGGTTCCCATAATAACGCCTGCCAACGGAGTGAGTCCCATAGAAGTATCGACACATTTCCCATCTTTTACACAGGCAAGAGACGAGCCGTTACCAAGATGAACTGTTACAACGTTAACTTCGTCAAGCGGTTTATTTATTAGTTCAGCGAAAGTTTTTGTAACATATTTATGGCTTGTTCCGTGAAAACCGTAGCGTCTGATATGGTCTTTTTCATAAAGTTCATAAGGCAGGGCATAATGAAACGCTTTAGGCGGCATAGTCTGATGAAAAGCCGTGTCAAAAACAGCAACGTTAGGTACTCCGGGCAACGCTTTCATACAAGCTTCTATACCGATAAGATTTGCGGGATTATGGAGTGGAGCAAGTTCATTACACTCTTCAATCCCTTTAATAACTTCGTCATCAATAATAACCGGAGCGCAGAATTTTTCGCCTCCATGAACAACGCGGTGCCCAAATCCTTTAATTTCATTTTTTGATTCTAAGACAGCGCACTCGCCTGATGTTAAAGCATTTAAGGCTGCGGTAACAGCTTTGGTATGGTTGGATGCGTCAACCGGCTGTTTTTTAAAGCCTTTATCACCTGCGGTCAGAGTAAATTGGGCGCCTGAATCCTGCCCTATTCTTTCGATGAGTCCTTTTGCGACAGCTTTTTCTTCAGGAAAAGAGATAAGTTGAAATTTCAGGCTTGAACTTCCACAATTAATAACCATAATATACATTTGTTTTTTCTCCAATTTTTTAGTTTTTATTTTTAAGGTCTACCCCGCATGCGCGGGGCGCTTACGCGAGGTTATCTAATAACACACCCCGGCGCTGTGCGCCACCCCTCTCAAGAGGGGAATTAATCCA
>JAOZSF010000314.1 GCA_029939815.1 bacterium | reverse complement strand
CTAATTAGAAGTTGCTGACAAATATTTTTCCGCGGCGCGTAATCCGTCGAGAGCAGCGGAAATTATTCCCCCGGCATATCCTGCGCCTTCACCTATGATGTAAAGATTATCCACCGATGACTGAAAAGTGTCCATATTTCTAATAAACCTTATCGGGCTTGATATTTTTGTTTCCGCACCGATCAAGACACCTGATTTCATAAATCCGGGCATAACTTTTTCAAAATATTTTAAAGCTTCTGCAATTGCGGTAAAAGTTTTAGCCGGTAGAATTTCATCAAGCCGCGCGGGAACAATTCCGAGATTGCAGCTTGTTTCCTGATTATCGAGGCTGCCTGTTTCTTTTCTTATAAACGGATAAGCTTTCTGCGCAGGAAACGAATAATTCCCGCCACCAAAATTAAAAACTTTCTTTTCTATATTTTCTACAAAATTAAATACTTCATTAATATCCGAAAAGGTCGGCGCTTTCTGATTTACTATTATTGCTGAGTTGGCAAAACCGGATTTTCGGGCGTATCTGCTCATTCCGTTTGTGGAAAGTTGTCCCTCTTCAGTGACCATAGGAACTATCACACCGCCGGGACACATACAAAAAGTAGTTGCTCCGGAAACATTCCCCTTTGGCTTATTAACAAGATTGTATTCCGCGGCATCAAGACATTTTGGCAGATCTGTGATGCCATACTGTTTTTTGTTAATAAATTCCTGTGTGTGCTCAATTCGGCAGCCGATTTGAAAATCTTTTAGCGAGTGTTCAATCCCGCTTTCAACCATATTCTTTATTAATTTTCTCGCGCTGTGACCAACAGCCGCAAAGCAAGCCGGAGCGGAGATTTTCTCACCGTTTGCAAGGATGATATTTTTTAAAGACGAGCCATTTTCTATAATTAACGAATCAACTTCGCTGTTCCAAATAAATTTCCCGCCGAGTCTTTCAATTTCCTGTCGAATATTCTTCACCATTTCCGGTAAAATATCGGAACCAATATGCGGTCGCTTTAAATACAATATTTCTTCCGGAGCGCCTGCTTTAACGAAAGTTTCAAGGATAAATTTAATTTTCGGGTCTTTAGTTCTTGTGAACAGTTTTCCGTCGGAAAAAGTTCCCGCGCCGCCTTCACCGAAGGCGAAATTACTTTTTGGATTAGCTTTGCGGTCGGCAAAAAAAGTTTTGATATCTTCTTTTCGTTCATCAACCGGTTTTCCAATATCAAGAATTATTGGTTTTAAATCGTATAGCGCGAGAAGATACGCTGTCATCAAACCCGCGGGACCTGTACCTATCACGACAGGATTAACCGGCAGATTTTTCTTAACATTTAAAGAATTCAGATTATGATTTTTATTTTTTTTAGACGTTTGCTGTGCCGGGTCATCCAAAAATAAATCACTTATGTTTATTGAAGGATCAACCTCGATCTCAATTTTAAAATTGAAGATCAAATTTGATTTTTTTCTCGCGTCAAGACTTTTCCCGAGAATTTTATATGAAAGAATGTGTTTCTCCTCTATCCCTGTTTTTTTAGAAATTAGAGGCGTAAGCTGAGAATCTATATCAGCCATCCCTTTTGGAAAATCATTAACGGATATTTTAAATTGTTTTATGAATGTGTGCATAAGATTTAGAATTTGTGCTTTGGTTACTATGCTAAAGCATCGTCAGCAAGATGCCAGTCAAGGTTTTCTATAACGCTCACCTCAACGATATTATCAGCCTTCTTAAGGAGCATTCTACACTCTTTACTCAAATTAAGCAAGTGGAGCGATTTTTTCTGTTCGGCATATTTTTCCGCGACAAAATTAATAGCTTCCAATCCTGAGTGATCATAAACTCTTGAATCCTCAAAATCAATAATAATATCTTTCGGGTCTTTATTAAAGTCAAATAATTTTTTAAATGAGCCAACTGAGCCGAAAAACAAACATCCCTGAAGTTTATACACTTTGGAATTCTGTTTTTCTGAACTCACGGAAACTTTCATTATCTTACCACGATTCCACGCAAAAATCAATGCCGAGGCAATAATACCGACAATTACCGCTACCGCCAGATCTTCAACAACAGTAACAACAGAAACTAAGATAATGATAAAAGCGTCTGCTTTAGGGATTTTAGAAATAATGCGGAAACTCGACCACTCGAAAGTTGCAATCACAACCATAAACATAACACCAACCAAAGCGGCTAACGGAACTGACTCAACATATTTCGCGCCGAAGATAACAAAAAAGAACAGGCAGACCGCGGCGGTAATTCCTGACGTTCTCCCGCGTCCTCCCGCGCGAATATTAATCATGCTCTGCCCTATCATCGCGCAACCGCCCATTCCGCCGAAGAAACCGTTAACAAGATTTGCGAGCCCCTGTCCAAGACATTCTTTATTTCCTTTTCCTCGTGTATCGGTGATTTCATCGACTAAAGTCAATGTCATTAAAGATTCAATCAACCCAACCGCTGCGGCAAGCACAGCGAACGGGAAAATGATTTTAAGTGTTTCAAAATTAAAGGGAACATTTGGAATTGCGAAAGAAGGAAGTGAAGCTGCAATAGTAGTTTTTGAAGGATCGATATTCTGAACAAAATCCAGAACTGTCCTCATGTGGTAAATACCTGATTTATCCAGCCAAACAGAAATAAGAGTTACCGAGACTAAAGCTGCAAGGGTAGCCGGAACGGCGGTAGTAATTTTCGGCAAAAAATAACTGACAAACATCGTAACAAAAACGCCCCCGAGCATTATCAGCAAAGGAATTGCCGGCAACAGGCTTTGCGTTTCACCGGTTCCGATATAGAATTGCGCGAACTGAGCTTTGAAAATTATAATGGCTAATCCGTTGACAAAGCCAAGCATTACCGGATGCGGAACCAAACGAATAAATTTCCCGAGTTTAAGCAGTCCGAAAGTAATTTGAATTAATCCCATAAGCAGGACCGCGGCAAAAAGGTATCCCATAGCGCCTTCAATTCCTATCCGACTGCTTTGCTGAATTACCAGTGGCGCGAAGATAACCGCAACGGCACCTGTAGCTCCGGAAATCATACCCGGTCGTCCGCCGAAAACGGCGGTAATAAAACCGACCATAAAAGCGGCATAGAGACCTATTTTAGGGTCCACATGAGCAACAAAAGAAAAAGCGATTGCTTCGGGGATCAAAGCCAGTGAGACGGTCAATCCTGATAAGACATCGGTTTTAAGGTTTCTCGGTTTTTTAATTTTTAATTTAAAGAATTTATTTTCGTAATTTTCTACTTTCATAAATATATCATCAGTGCATAAAAAAAAGATTGTGCAAAAACAAAAGTGTTTTTACACAATCTTAAAGTTCTATTATTTTCCCGTTAAAAATATTTTCAGCGCGATATTATATCAAATAGCATGATATATATCAAATCAAAAAACTTTTACCACA
>JAOZSF010000313.1 GCA_029939815.1 bacterium | reverse complement strand
TCCGCAGCCAACGGCAGCGGCTACAACCGAATACTGAATACCGATTACCGACCACCGAATAACGACTACTATTCCTCCATACTTTCTTCATATTCCCGCCACACTGAAAAAGTTTTTTCCGCTTCTTCAGTATCAAGCAGTGAAAGCGCGAATCCTGAATGTGCGATTACATAGTCACCAACTTTTGCATTTTCAACAAAAGAAAGATTTATTTGAATTTCACTTTCGCCGAATTTAACAAGAGCGTTGTTTTCATCAACAAATTTTATTATTTCACCGGGTAAAGCTAAACACATGTTTTTATTTATTAATGTACATGGAATACATGTAATTTTATTGGTTATTTATCATTAATGACCGTGCGATAATACGCATGTCGAAGATCCGCCGAAGGACGGCTGAAAGTCCGCCACCGGAGGAATTGTTTCATTGCATAATTCATCTTTTGCTATCACCGCTTGTCCAAGGGAAAGTCCCGCGTCGGACGGCGGCAATTTTTCCGGCAGTACGAATTTAAAGCCGGCATTTTCAAAAAGACTTTTTAAATTAGAAGTCAGCCGTTTATTAAAGAATACACCGCCGCTTGCAACTATTATTTTTTCGTCTGTTATCAACTGAATGCACAGTTCAAAAACACCTCTTGCGATTGAGTCATGAAACGCCGCCGCAATTTCCTCTTTGGGAACTCCTTTTCGATAATCATTAATAATTTGTCTGACCATCGGCTGCCAATCCATCTCAAATAGTCCATTTATATTTTTTTTAGCCGGCAGATGATAATACCTTTCAGGAAAAATGTTTCCGGCGGTTTTTTCAAGCAAAATCGCCGCTTCAGCTTCATTTTCCGTAAAAAGGCAAAGGTCAATTAGCGCGGCAACTCCGTCAAATAATCTTCCAAAACTTGACGCTTCTATTTTTTGCAAATTTTTATTCTGAAGCATTTGCTTCACGATAAGCCATTTTTCTTTTGGAACAGAAACAGGTTTTTCTATCTCAATTCCTACCGCATTAGCAAGCGAAAGAGCAAGCCGCCACGGTTCACGAATTGCCGCCATTCCGCCGGGGAGCTCGATAGGCATTAGTCGCGCAACTCTTTCAAATCCTTTAGCAAGACTACCGGTAAAAATTTCACCGCCCCACATTGTTCCATCGGTTCCATAACCTGTTCCGTCAAAAGCGAGACCAATAAAATTTTTCGATATATTTTCCGCTGCGGCACAACTTGCGATATGAGCTTCATGGTGTTGAACACCTATGCGCACGGCATTTGGCCACAAGTCGTAATTTTTAGCGGTTTTGGTTGAAATAAAGTCGGGATGCAAGTCATAAGCGATAATTTCCGGCGAAATCCCGAGCTTAAGCGGCAAATTTTTGATTAGAAAAAGAAATTTTTCGTAATCATTCGCATTTTCCAGATCAGATAGAGGATTAGAAATAAATGCCGTTTTTCCTTCCGCACAGCAAACAGTATTTTTCAGTTCTCCGCCGAGAGCGAGAACGGATTTTTTAAAAGGTGTTTTTAATTCAATCTCAAAAGCGATATCACGCATTTTTTCTTTTATTTGCCGGTAAAATTGCCTTTCTTAATCGAATGCTTTTTGGCGTTACTTCTACCATTTCATCTTCTTTAATAAAATCTATCGCGTGCTCAAGCGTCATTGGAGTAACCGGAGTAAGTAAAACGCTGTCATCTTTTCCCGCGGCGCGCATATTGGTAAGTTTTTTACCTTTACACGGATTTACGTTAAGGTCGTTATCACGATTGTGTTCGCCAACTATCATTCCTTCATAAACCGGATCGGTAGGCTGAACAAAAAGAGTGCCTCGTGGTTCTAAATTGTATAAAGCGTAAGCTACCGCGTTGCCCTGTCTGTCGGCGACGAGAGATCCTGTTCTTCTTGTTCTGATATCACCGTGATATTCTTCATATCTGTCGAGGTAAGAATTAATAATTCCCGTTCCGCGCGTATCGGTCATAAACTCGTTTCTATAACCAATTAATCCACGCATCGGGATTAGAAATTCTACTCTTACGCGTCCTGTATTGTGATTTACGAGATTAACCATTCTTCCTTTTCTGCGAGCCATTTTTTCTGTTACCGCGCCGAGATACGGTTCATCACAGTCTATGAATAAATGTTCGATCGGCTCAACGGTTTTCCCGTTTTCCTCTTTTAAAACAACGTGAGGACGACCGATAGAAAGTTCAAATCCCTCTCTGCGCATTGTTTCAATAATAATTGCAAGCTGGAATTCTCCGCGACCCTTAACGGTAAATCCGTCACCGTCTTCCGCGTCTTCAACTTTAATAGCCACGTTACTTAATGTCTCACGCAGGAGCCGTTCTTTAATTTTTGATGATTGAACAATTTTACCTTCTTTACCTGAAAAAGGAGATGTGTTAATGCCGAATTTCATTGAAACCGTTGGCTCGTCAACTGTTATTCTGTCAAGCGCTTCAGGGGAATTCTGATTGCAGATCGTATCGCCGATTGTTACATCTTCAATTCCTGAAAGAATTATTATATCGCCCGGATCGCCTTTTTCAACATCTTTTAAACCTATTCCTTCATACATCTGAAGTTTTGATACACGAAGCGGATTAACGCCTCTAAATCTATCAATACAAACAAGATTATCATTGCATTGAACACTCCCGTTCATTATTCTTCCAATCGCGAGACGACCAAGATAATCTGAATAATCAAGTTCGCAGACTAACATTTGGAACGGTTTGTCGGGATTGTACCGCGGCGGCGGAATTTCTTCAACAATAGTGTCAAATAACGGTTTTAAATCCGTTCCTTTTTCTTCCAGACTTCTACTTGCGATTCCATCACGCCCAACTGCATATAAAACAGGAAAATCTATCTGATCATCATCGGCGTCAAGATCAATAAACAAACTGTATATTTCATCAAGCACTTCATCTATTCTCGCGTCATCGCGGTCAATCTTATTAATTACAACGATAATTTTCAAATGCAGTTCAAGTGCTTTTTTTAACACAAACCGCGTTTGCGGTAAAGGTCCTTCCGATGCGTCAACAAGAAGTATCGCTCCGTCAACCATCATAAGCGCGCGCTCAACTTCGCCGCCAAAGTCGGCATGCCCCGGGGTGTCAAGGATATCGATTTTAACATCATTCCAATGCACCGAACAATTTTTCGCGGAAATGGTTATACCGCGTTCACGTTCAAGGTCCATGCTGTCCATTACGCGGTCTTCGACTTCCTGATTAGCTCTGAAAGTACCGCTTTGCTTAAACATATTGTCAACTAACGTTGTTTTTCCGTGATCAACGTGAGCAATAATTGCAATATTACGTATTTTTGGGTTTGTTTTTGTATTTTTCATATTATTTATTCTACTATATTTTGATTTGCAACGCAATTGCTAAAATGATATACTATTGTCGTA
>JAOZSF010000312.1 GCA_029939815.1 bacterium | reverse complement strand
TAAGACTCTAAGGCAATAAGCTAAATCAAAAGTATTAATCATTCTGTCAACAATTATTCTGTCATTAAAATACTACAAATAATATCATCCGCGTTCATCCGCATTTTTGATAAGATAAACTCCTTGACAAAAAAGTATTTTTTGATATAATTATTAGCATATGCTATTTTCAAACAATTAATATATACTATAATTCATTATGCCAAGACCTTGTAAAACAAGAAAAATTAACGGAGAATTTAAGGTGAAATACTTTAAGCCACGTAAAACTCCTTTAAATTCACTGCAGGAAATTTCTCTCGATGTGTGCGAAGTCGAAGCTATCAGACTTGCCGATTATGAAGGGATGTATCAGGAAGAAGCCGCAAAAGAAATGGAAGTATCGCGCCAGACTTTTGGAAATATAATAAATTCGGCTCATAAAAAGATTGCCGACGCGTTAATTAATGGAAAAGCTATTAAAATTGAGGATTACGCTTAAATAAATTTAACAAATATGAAAACATACTACGAATGTCTTGCCTGTATTATCAATCAAACAATTAAAAATCTCTCCGCAGTAGAAAAAAATAAACATGACGAAATTCTGAGAAAAGTTCTTATTGGTCTTGCAGATGCTGATTATACTTTATCGCCTCCCGAGCTTGCAAAGAAAACGTATGATTTAATTGGTGAATACACCGGTGGGAAAGATGCCTACGCTGAGATAAAAAAAACTTCAAATAAATATATTCTTGATTTGTATGATGAACTTAAAAACATAATCAGGAAATCTGATAATCCGTTTGAAACAGCACTTCACCTCGCGGTGGCCGGGAATATAATTGACTTCGGCGCCAAACATAATTACAGTGATAAACAAATCCATAGAGAAATTAATGAAATGTTGTCCGCGGATCTTAGTTCTTCGCATACCGAAGAATTAAAAAATGAAATTAATAATGCGGATAAAATATTGTACCTTGGAGATAACGCGGGCGAAATTGTTTTTGATAAACTGTTTGTTGAACAGCTGCCAAAAGAAAAAATCATCTTCGCTGTGCGGGGAAAACCGGTTATTAATGACGCAACAATAGACGATGCGGAAGACGTAGGTTTAACAAAAATTGTGAAAGTAATTGATAACGGGTCGGGATATCCGGGAACTGTGCTGAAAGATTGTTCGGAAGAATTTATAAAAACTTTTGAGGAAGCAGATTTAATTATTTCCAAAGGGCAGGGGAATTATGAAACTTTAAGCGAAGTTGACAAAAATATTTTCTTCCTATTAAGGATAAAATGTGATATCGTGGCAAGAGATTTAAACAAAAATCCAGGTGATTTTGTTGTACTGAGCGGCTATAAAAAATATTTAACCACATAAGAAAACATAAGTTTCTTAATAAAAAATAGCCACTAAGACTCTAAGGCACTTAACTTCTAAATAAATTTTAAAAATTAAAATCTGTTACTTATGCCTAAAATTGAACCTTTTGAACTTTTTACGGATGCATACGAAAAATGGTTTGTAGATAACAAACAAATCTATGAACTGGAACTCGAAACCATAAAACAACTTATACCGCCAAAATCTTACGGAATGGAGGTCGGTGTCGGTTCAGGCAGGTTTGCCGCCCCGCTAGGCATAGAAATAGGTGTTGAACCCTCACCTGCAATGGCAGAAATCGCACGTGAGCGCGGTATAGAAGTTGAGGACGGAGTTGCCGAGAAATTGCCTTTTAAGGATGATTCATTTGATTTTGTGCTTCTTGTTACCACAATTTGCTTTGTAGATGATATCGAAAAAACATTTAATGAAGCTCGCCGTGTTTTAAGAAAAAACGGCTGTATAATCGTTGGTTTTGTTGATAAAAATAGTAGTATGGGCAAAAAATATCTTGCAAAAAAGAATAAAAGTAAGTTTTATAATAACGCAGTCTTCTTCTCTTCGGAAGATGTTTTGAACCATCTTTCAAAAGCGGGATTCAATGATTTTGAAATTAAACAAACTATCCTGTCTGAAAACAAAAATGCTTTAATCGAAAATGGTTTCGGAAACGGATCATTTGTTGTAATTAAAGGGAAAACTGTTCACTGAGTTCTGAATCTATCCTATAAAAATCAACGGGGTTTTTGTAAAACCATTTCAATGCCGTTTCTTTTGCTGTGTCAATATCCATAAGTCCTTTATCTACACGATCACCGAGAATTATTGAAACATTTTCTTTTGCAATATAAAGATGACCGTAAACTTTTTCAATTACACGGACGTAATCGGCGCCAAACGCGAATATTTTGTTTAGCGGCACCATATCCATCGCTTCTTTCATTGTTTGAATTAACATTTCGGGAGCAACGATATGTGCCCAGCATAAATTCATATAAGCGTTAGGAAAATTTTTGATAATATTTATAGCGATTCTTGTTCGCGGAATACCAATATGATAAATATCAAATCGAGTTTCGGGGTTCCGCTCAATTATATTTAATGTGTCGCTGATGTCAAGATTCCTGAAATCGTGCCAAACACCTGTGTGAACAGCGATCGGCCGGTCAAGTTTCGCGGCTTTTTTGATATTGTCTTCAAAAACATAAGCAGTAAGATATTGAGATTCACATTCAGTTAAAATCTCTCCGTTTAAGATGCGCTGAAGTTCAGCTTCAGCCTTTTCTTTATCGGGTTTGGGAACGGGATTAGCTCTGCCTTTAAATTCTACTGCGCCTTCCGCGGTTTTCTTTTCCAGCCATATATTTCCTAATCTGATGAGTTCATCGATATTATTGATTTGATCAACTCCGCAGTATTCCAGCATCATATTTATTCCGGCTTTAGAATTACAAATAAGTGATGGAGTTGAAATGTTTGAAAGCACAAAATCATTTTCGTAATGAGAAACCTCACTTCTGCAATTGATTGATTTAACGATGTTGCAGTCATCCTGCATTACGCGTTTGAAAATATCTTTGTTATTATTTTCATTTATTTTACGAAGAATATCTTTGTAATTATCACGTGTTAAATCATCGGCATCATAATACTTTTTTAGCGCTATGCGTAACGCGCGGGCATAACTTCCGTGTTTGACGTTGTTCCAGTATGGTTCGAAAGCGTCCCAGTCGTCATTGATTGAAGTGAAAGGCACTGCACGCATATTTCCGTCAATGTCCAAATTCATCCCTGAAGAATATAGATCATTTATGATGTAAGGGATAAAAAGTTCGCCGAAAGAAATAGGTGAGGAAGTGTAATCGCTCTCGCAGGCTGGGATATGTTCGTGAGTATCTATGATTGGAATTGATTGTGTGTAATCAAAAAGGATTTCAGCGGTTTTGTTTAAATTTCTCATGGCGCATGAATTTGTTAGAAAATTAGTTGATAATTATAATGATGTAAAACTTCTATTATTATATCAAAAAGTTTGTTGATTACAATGTTTAAATTTAA
>JAOZSF010000017.1:8743-12969 GCA_029939815.1 bacterium | reverse complement strand
AAATCCCTAATCAGGGTAATCCGGGAATATCAGGTTGGATTTGGTCGGAAGGTCCAAGAGACGAAATGTCTAATTAGATGCTGCTCGAAAAGGCATAAATGATACGACACAGGGAAACTTTAAATTTAGCTATCCGGTTATTAAATAACTGATCATTATATTAACGGAGTCTGTTTGCTTCGGTTAATCAGTTAATAATTATTTAATAATCGGTTAATCAGTTTGAAAGTGCTATGTTTATAGTTGAATATTGAAAATATCTTCTTACTGTTCCATTTTTACCTCTCTTTTGATATAATTTCAAATAATATATTAATACTTAATTTTAATAACTTAGGATTTATTATGCGTTGGAAACATGCTTTTATTCGTACTATGAAAGAAACTCCCAAAGATGCGGAGGTGATTAGTCATGTCCTTATGATTCGCTCCGGAATGATGAGAAAAGTCGGCTCGGGTATATATGAATATCTGCCTATAGGATGGAAAGTTATTCGTAAAGTTGCCGATATCGTGAGAAAAGAAATGAATAAAAGTAATGCTCAGGAAATCCTTATGCCCGTTCTCTCACCAAGTGAACTCTGGATGGAAACAGGAAGATGGCAGGTCTATGGTAAAGAACTTATGCGCCTGAAAGACAGGCACGATCACGACTATGTTCTCGGCCCAACTCATGAAGAAGTGATAACCGACCTCGTCCGCAGAGAAGTTCATTCTTACAAAGATTTGCCGCTTTGCCTCTACCAGATTCAAACGAAATTCAGAGATGAAGTGCGACCTCGGTTCGGCGTTATGCGCGGACGGGAATTTCTTATGAAAGACGGATACTCTTTTCATTCTACTCAGGAAAGTCTTGAAGAATATTATAAGGTTATGGCAGAAACTTATAAACGCATTTTTAATAAATGCGGACTCGATGCCAGATTGGTTGTAGGCCATTCCGGCGCAATCGGCGGTAAAATAGCCCACGAATTAATGGTGCTCGCTGAAACAGGAGAATCGCTGATCTTAAACTGTCCTGATGAAGCCTGCGGTTATACCGCCACGGACGAAACAGCAGAAGGAACGGTTCCCGAGATTTCTTCAGACGAAGAGGTTCAACCTCTGGAAAAAGTTCATACTCCGGGAAAAGAATCAATTGAAGATGTCGCTGCTTTCCTGAAAAAGAAAACTTCTCAGGCGGTTAAAGCGCTTCTTTACAGATGCGATGATAAACTCGCTGCCGTTTTTATTCGCGGTGACCGTGAAATGAACCCGGCTAAATTAAATAATCTCGTTAATGCTTTAGAAGTAGAAATAGCGCTTCCGGAATTTCTGGAAAGCAAAAAAGAAAGCGGAGTTGTTGCGGGCTATTGCGGACCATTAAATATTAAACCTGACTATATTTTCTTTGATAATACCGTAAGAAATATTACTAACGGGATTATTGGCGCTAATGAAAAAGATTATCACTACGTTAATTTTAATGTGGAACGCGATTTCCCAAATGCTGAATTCTTCGACCTCGTGGTTCAGCAGGAAGGGGATTCCTGCCCGAAATGCGGGAAAAAAATGCAAACTGCTCGCGGAATTGAAGTGGGAAATATTTTCCAACTTGGCACTAAATACTCAAAATCAATGAACGCGAAATTTCTCGATGCAGATAATAAAGAAAAACACTTTGTTATGGGGTGTTACGGTCTCGGCGTTACAAGAACTGTTGCTGCGGCCATCGAGCAGCACCATGATGACTGGGGAATTATTTGGCCGAAATCCATTGCTCCTTATGATATTCTTATTCAGCCGCTTGATGTTAAGGATGAAAAAGTAATGGAAGTCACAAATACTCTCGAAAAAAATCTGACGGAAAAAGGTTTCGATGTTCTCGTCGATGACCGCGATGCAAAACCGGGATTCAAATTTAAAGACGCGGACCTGATCGGTACTCCGTTGCGGGTGACTATCAGTCCACGCTCTCTACCGGACGGTAAAATAGAAATTAAGAGAAGATGTGATAAAAAATCCGAGTTGATAAATGTAGATGGCGCATTGGATAAAATAATTGAAGTGTATAATTCATGCCCATAAATTTGATTTAAAAAAATCAAATTTATTTATCACAGTGAATATGCTTAATAACAATTAAAGAACAACCGAAAAGAATGAATTTAACATCCAATAATCCAGTCCAATGTCCTCAGGCATAACTTATCCAAAAGGGTTTAAAAGTTCAGCAGTCAACTGCGGAATTAAAAAAGAAAAACTCGATCTGACAATTATCGTTTCAGATGATACAGCAATCCCGGCAGGTGTTTTTACACAAAATGTTTGTTGTGCGGCGCCTGTGATTTTATCAAAAAATCATATTAATTCCGAAAAAATAAAAGCAATAGTCGTTAATTCAGGAAACGCTAACGCGGCATCAGGCGATGATGGATACGCTGCTGCGGTAAAATGTGTTGAAGAGTTAGCAACATGCTTAAACTGTTTACCGACAGAAATTCTTATGGCATCAACAGGAATTATCGGTGTTCCGCTGCAGGCAGATAAAATTATAAAAGCTATTCCGGAACTCGTTGAAGAACTGTCGGAAAAAAACGCTGAAAAAACCGCACAGGCAATTCTTACTACCGATACTTTTGCTAAAGAAGCTGTTTGTGAAATAGAACTCTCAAACGGTAAGATTAGAATCGGAGGAATCGCTAAAGGATCGGGAATGATTATGCCGGATATGGCTACTATGCTAGCTTTTATCACAACTGACGCTGAAATTGACCGCCACACACTTCAGGAGATGCTGAAAAAAGCTGTCGATAAAAGTTTTAATAAAATTACGGTCGATAGCGATACAAGTACCAATGATTCAGTAATGATTCTCGCAAACGGAGCTTCAAATATCTCTTTAACTGAAGATGATAAATTAGTATTTTATGAAGCATTGGAGTCGGTCTGCATCGATCTCGCAAAAATGATCGTTCGTGACGGCGAAGGAGCTACAAAATTCGTTACCGTTATCGCGGAAGGATGTAAAACTGAAAATGACGCGGATAAAATCGCAAGATCAATCGCTAATTCACCTCTTGTGAAAACCGCTCTCTACGGATGCAATCCAAATTGGGGAAGAGTTATTGCCGCAGTCGGCAAATCGGGGATTTCATTTAATCAAAATAAATTGGATGTTTATTTTAATGATGTTTTAACGGTTAAAAATGGATTGAAAGCTGATACCGCCCCGGGAATATTAAAAAAAGAATTTGAAAAACAGGAAATCGAAATTAAAGTTAATATTAATGCCGGATATTCAGAAGCGACTATCTGGACCTGTGATCTCTCTCATAAATACGTGGATATAAACGTGGATTACAGCTAAAAATAATTACTATGAAAAATGCAATAGAAAAATCTAAAGTCCTCATCGAAGCGCTGCCCTACATTCAGCAGTTCAAGAATAAAATCGTCGTTATAAAATACGGCGGATCAACTCTGGAAGATGACAGCCCGGAAATCAGTGTTCTGAGAGATGTTGTTTTCATGGCCGCTGTAGGAATGAAACCTATTATCATTCACGGCGGCGGTAAACATATTTCACGCCGCCTCGAAAAAGAAAAAATTAAAACCGAATTCATTGGCGGGTTACGTGTTACATCAGAAAAAGCAATCTCGGTTGTTGAAGACGTACTCGTTAATGAAGTGAATTCAAGGCTCGTTGAAAAGATTAATTCCCTTGGGCATCCGGCAATTCCACTTTCAGGAAAAACAGGCAGAATGATTCGCGTTAAGAAACTTAAAGGAAAAGATGAAGATGGAGAAAATGTCGACTGGGGATTCGTGGGAAATATCCAAAGAATTAATCCGCGACCGATTTTTGATGTGCTCCTCGAAAATAAAATCCCGGTCATCGCGCCGCTCGGCGTTGACGCGGAAGGTAATACTTATAATGTTAACGCTGACACCGTCGCGTCAGAAATCGCTTCATCTTTAACCGCGGAAAAACTTGTTTATTTGACGGATGTTAAAGGGATTTTTAGAGATATAAATGATGAGAAATCTTTAATTTCAACTATTAATGTTAATGATGTTCCGAATCTTAAAAAACAAAAAGTAATCTCAGGCGGGATGATACCAAAAATTGATGCGTGCCTTGAAGCTTTAAAAAATCATGTCCATAAAACCCATATTATCAGCGGGAAAGTACAGCACAGCCTGCTTCTCGAAATATTTACCGATAAAGGTGTCGGAACGGAAAT
>JAOZSF010000017.1:0-8643 GCA_029939815.1 bacterium | reverse complement strand
TATATTATCCCTTCTGTCGGCAGATTGCCGCTTTCATTTGTTGAAGGGAAAGGTTCATGGCTTACTGAAGAAAACGGAGAAAAATATCTCGATATGTATCCCGGCTGGGGAGTTAATATTGTAGGTCATTGCCATCCGGAAGTGGTTGCTGCCATTCAAGAACAGGCAGGAAAACTTCTTCACGCACCTAATAATTATCTTTTACCCTTACAGGGACAACTCGCGAAAAAAATTATTGAACGCAGTTTTCCGGGGAAAGTATTTTTCTCAAATTCAGGCGCGGAAGCAAATGAGGGAGCTATGAAAATAGCAAAAAAATGGGGAAAAGATAAAGGCAAATGGAAATTTATCTCTATGCTCGATTCTTTTCACGGCAGAACACTCGGTGCACTTGCAGCCACAGGTCAGGAAAAATACAGAAAAGATTTTGAACCGCTTATTCCGGGATTCTCTTATGTTCCTTTTGGTGATATTTCCGCAGTTGAAGAAATTATTGATGATCAAACCTGCGCGATTATGATTGAGCCGATTCAAGGCGAAGGCGGAATAAACATGGCATCGCAAAAATATTTCCGGGAACTTAGAAAAATTTGCGATGAAAAAAATTGCCTGCTGATTTTTGATGAAGTGCAAACAGGGGTCGCAAGAACAGGGGAATGGTTCGGATTCCAATTGTATGACGTGCAACCCGATATTATGACCCTCGCAAAAGCTCTCGGCGGCGGCGTTCCCATTGGCGCAATTGTCGCGGCAGAAAATGTCGCCGATGTTTTGCAGCCGGGAACTCATGCTTCAACTTATGGTGGTAATCCTCTCGTTTGCGCGGCAGGACTTGCCGTTCTTTCTGTTCTTGAAAAAGAAAAAGGGCTCGAAAAAGCTCGTGCGGCAGAAAAATTCCTGAAACAAAAGGCGGAAGCGCTTAAGCAGCAATTTAATGTGATTCGCGATATTCGCGGCGCGGGAACAATGCTTGGAATTGAACTCGATATTCCTGGCCAACCGATTGTTAAAAATTGTCTTGAGGATAATGTTCTTGTGAATTGTACTCACGATTCTGTAATACGATTTCTAACCTCTGTTTTCATTTCAGAAAATGAAATCGAAACCGCGTTTAACTCTTTACAAAAAGCCCTGTCAAAAATATAATGAAAAATTTCCTGATGATTTTTGTTGTTGCTCTTACTGCCGGCGTTTACGCTGTTTCTTTTAAAGGAGAAATATTATGTGACCCGGTTAACGAAATCAATTCTTTGACTATAAGCAAAGATGCAGTGGTTCAACCGTCTTTTCATTATATTGATGGCATTCCTGTTCAATGTCTTCGTATTTCTCTATTGCCGGGAACATCACGAACCTCTCTTTTCGTCAGAATAAAAGTTAATGATTTATCAGGCAAAAAAGTGAACTTTATTTGTGCGATTGCTGCTGCGGAAAAAAACGGGACCGCGCAATGCAGATTAGTTGCTAATGGTGCAAAATTATTTGATACAAAGATTAACACAGACCAACCAGTATTTTTTAGAGCGACCCCAACCGTTGATCACTTCGGTTCTGTAAATTTTTCTTTTGAAATATTTTATCCTTCTTTAAAAGATATCTCGCCGGTTGATTTGATTTTACCTGCGCTAATTGATTTGAAAAAAATTAATAATTCAACTCAAAAATCCGACATTCAATTTGGAACAACAGATTCAAATAAAACGTGGAAAATTGCCGGCACTGAAAATATCAACTCGGATTTTAAAGAGACTGACAACGTATTTCTTGTCCCTGAAATCAAACTCATAGATATAAATTCAAAATCAATCGAACCGCGGGATGGAAAGACGGTTAAAATTATCGCGACATTAAAAAATTCGGGATGGAAAGATTATACAAGCAGCCCGGATAATGCGATTAAAATTTATGTTGATAAAAAATCGGGAGTTATAGATGAAAAGAAACAAACACAGTTAATACCTGACATCCCGGCAGGAGGAGTAACGGAAATTGAATGGATGGTCCATACACATAAGAAGATATCAGAAATAAAAGGAGAAATAGTATCGGTGTTTCTAAATCAAAAAAAGAAGTTTAATGTTCCGCTTTATTCTCCACAAAATTTCTGTTCAAAAATGAAAAGTGAAAACAGATGGGAAATAATTGTAAATCCAAAAGAAAATTTGATCGCTTATGACTGGGTGCAGGATAATCTGAAAATACGATTCATTAAATCATCGGATGGAATCCAAAGAGCGCGGTTTATGGTTAAAAATAACGGCAAGTTTAAAACTGTGGCAACTACAAGAAAACTTGCAATGTTTGATATTATTACTCCAAATAATCAAATAAAAACTTTAACCTTTCTGCCGAAATCGGCACGATATTTTGAACCACCGGAAAACAAGGTGGTATTGCGTGGCTGGATTTTCAGTAAAGAAACAGGTGGATTGATTATTGAACAATATTATTCGCATCCCGCAAACTCGTCCGAAATAAATATTGAAACAAAGATTTTCACTAAAAATGACTTGAAAATTGCAAAAATATCTAATCCTGTTTTTAATCTGGAAGCTGATGGAAACAGCACAATTATTATCCCGGGATTTCAATTTAAAAAGTTGACTTCAACTGTACAACCTCAAAAACGAAAATGGATGTTTAATA
Organism: bacterium; assembly: GCA_029939815.1. Classification (GTDB taxonomy): domain Bacteria; phylum Auribacterota; class UBA3054; order UBA3054; family B51-G9; genus B51-G9. The sequence goes on along the minus strand of JAOZSF010000017.1, from coordinate 5,997 downwards.
ATTCCATTAATTACCTCGTCCCATTTTCAAAACAACTAATACCTTTCGCTTATGCCGGAAGTCTTGGCGGGTCAATTTGTTTTGAAAATCCAAAAGGATCATTTGGAAATAATAATAATATGATGTGGCTTTTCAAAAAAAGCAACGCAAAAACCCGGAGATACACTATTGCTAATATAGCCAAACCGGCTTTTGGAAATACATTAAAAAAACTTAGACCTAAAGAATCATTCTCAATAAAAACTTCCGTAAAAATTGTTCCCGAAAATGTTGCCCCTGATAGATTATTGCCGAATGTTCTTCAGCTCGGAGTTGTACCTGTACCGCTTATTGACGCGGAAAAAGAAAGATTGATGAAAAAATTCATCATGTCAATTGATTCTACCATCGCCTTTGATTATGATGAAATAAATAAGCAGATTGGCCTACTCCGCTCATCCAAAAGCAAAAAATGGAATCCGGAGATCACAGCCGAAATCAATAAAATATATTCAAACTTGCTCACAAAAATACATAAAAATAAAAACGTGCAAAATGAATTGCTGGATTTATGCACACAATTAGACTGGACACTTGATAAAAAAATAACAGGAAAAAAAATAATCAGTCGGTCCGGAACACGAGAACTCCCAGATAAAATTCTTAAGCTATTGATTGAAGGTAAAAAGACCGGAAACGAAGACTCAGTTTCTCTTGGCATTAGTTTATTATCAAAACTTCGTGGTAAATTAATATTCTCCTCAAATAATATTCCATCACTTTCTGCTTACGCAAAATTAGCAAAAGCAAATATTAAAGCGTATAAAATTACAGAAAATAAATTATTCCTCAAAGAAGCAGATAGATTACTACTTCTCGGAGAAGTCTTTATGAAAAAAACATCGAAAAGCGCAACTCGGGGAATTGGAATGGCAGAAGAAAACGTCGGATTGCCAACTCCGGGAAATTATGAGGGATTATTCTCTACGGAAGCTACACTTTCATTTGTTGACGCATTGTTCGATGCCGCTGAAGCCGATAAAACAAGAACTTCACAAAACAATCGTCTCGCGAATTTGCTTTTAAACGCGGTAGAAAAATTTTATCTACAACAAAATAAAAACGGCTTAATTCCTGAATTCTTTTCACAGGAATTTAATACGGTTACAGGCAAGTATGTTCGACCTTATTTGCTATGGGAAATGTTTCTAAGACAAAATAAATTGTTAAATTAAAACGGCCATGCGAAATATTACTACTAACAAAATTACCAATACAGTTGAAAAACTGTTGGTCGACGCTTGCATTGATTTACCAACTGATGTTAAAGACGCTTTATGTATCGCTAAAGAAAACGAAACCGAAGAGTCTCCAAGAAAAATTCTGGATTGTATAATACAAAATGCGGAAATCGCCGCAGAAAAAAATATCCCGATTTGCCAGGATACAGGCATTACTACTGTTTTTGTTGAGCTGGGAGCCGATGTTCTGATTGAAAATGGCTTGCTCAATGACGCAATTCAGCAGGGAATCAGACAAGCTACAGAAAAAGGATATTTAAGAAAATCCATCGTTGCCGACCCACTGCAAAGAAAAAATACCGGCGATAATACTCCGGGAATTATTTATGTTTTTCCCATACAGGGAGATAAAATGAAAATTACTGTCGTGCCAAAAGGCGGTGGATGCGAAAATATGAGCAAAAGTATAATGCTGAAACCCGCTGACGGACGCGAAGGTGTAAAGAAATTTATTGTTGATACGGTTCTAAATTCAGGAGGTAACGCATGCCCGCCGATGGTGATTGGTGTCGGAATAGGTGGAGATTTTTCTTACGCGCCGCTTCTCGCAAAAAAATCACTTGTAAGGAAAATAGGGGAGCGAAATAAAAATCCCTTTTATTCTGAATTTGAAAAAGAACTCTTTAATGAAATAAATAAAAACGGGCAGGGGGCGCAGGCGCTTGGCGGCAAGACAACAGTCCTGGATGTTTTTATAGAAACCGCACCGTGCCATATCGCCTCTTTACCGGTTTCAGTTTGCATAAACTGCCATGCTGCCAGACATAAAAGCGCGTTTTTATAAATATAAAATTAATATTACAACCAACAACCATAGTGATTAATAATAGTATATACTCAGATACGAGAGTTAGAAAACATATTCTCCCAAAACAAATCGTTTGGCAAAATGAAAATCATTCGCTGCAAAAAAATTGCGAATCATTGCTGAACGAAGGAGTTAATAATGCGAGCCCGTGGTCTGCAAAAGGATGCATCTTAAAAACCGGCGGCGGAATTTGCCTCGATTATGGAAAAGAAATCCATGGCGGAATGAAAATCATTTCCGGAAATAACTCAATCAGAGAACTCAGCAAAATAAGAATAAGATTCGGCGAATCAATAAGCGAAGTAATGAATGAACCGGATAATGAACATGCCGTTCATGACTCAATTATTGATATTCCATGGCATGGCACCGTAAAATTCGGAAATACAGGTTTTAGATATGTTCGCATTGATATGCCCGAACAGGAGGGTAATGCTCCGGAAAACTCAATTGTTGAAATCAAAGAACTGCGCGCGGTAGCTGTTTACAGAGACCTGGAATATAAAGGAAGTTTTGAGTGCAATGATGAAAAATTAAATGAAATCTGGGAGGTAGGCGCTTATACTGTTCATCTTAATATGCAGGATTATGTCTGGGACGGCATAAAAAGAGACCGGCTTGTCTGGCTCGGTGATATGCACCCGGAAGTTAAAGTTATCTGTTCGCTTTTTGATGATGACGGCGTTGTGCCGGGCAGTTTGGATTATGCAAAAAATCAAACTCCGGTGCCGAATTGGATAAACGGTATTAGCTCTTATTCTCTCTGGTGGATTATTATTCAAAAAGACTGGTATCTTTACAAAGGTAATTTAGATTATCTTAAAGAGCAAGAGGAATATTTATTAAGTCTTCTTGATTTATTACAAAATTATGTCGATAATTCCGGCGCGGAAATATTGCCGGAAGGAAGATTCCTCGATTGGCCGACTAAAGGTAATGATAAAGTTATTCATGCCGGTCTGCAGGCATTGCTCATCTGGGCATTTGATTCCGGCGCATTTTTATGTGATATTATCAATGAAAAAAATGTCGCTGAGAAATGTCGCGAAACGGTTGAAAAACTTAAACAGCATAATCCGGATGCGGGTGAAAATAAACAGGCGAATGCGCTGAAAAGTCTTGCCGGATTAGATAACCCACAAAAAATAAATGATGAAGTTCTTGCCGTAAATCCTTATGATGACGTTTCAACTTTTTACGGTTATTATGTGCTTGAAGCCCGCGCTAAAGCAGGGGACTATAAGGGAACACTAGACTTAATCAGAAAATACTGGGGCGGAATGATTGAAATGGGAGCCACAACCTTCTGGGAGGACTTTGACCTTAAATGGATGGAAAACGCAACCCGAATTAACGAACTTCCTGAAAAAGGAAAAAAAGACATCCATAAAGATTACGGAAATTATTGCTATAAAGGATTGAGACATAGTCTCTGCCATGGATGGGCAGGCGGGCCGACAGCGTGGCTGAGCGAACACATTCTTGGCTTTAAACCTTTGGCGCCAGGCTGTAAAAAACTTCTCATTGACCCCCATCTTGGCGATTTGGATTGGGCGGAAGGAACATTACCAACCCCTTATGGCGTTGTAACTGTTTCTCATAAAAAAATGGAAAACGGAAAAGTGGAAACAGAGGTTCAGGCACCACAACAAATCGAAATTGTAAACGCGTAGAATAAATATGGAGTGCAGTCATAAAGACGCGATAACGGCATTTACTGCGTGTCCCGATTCTCGGGACAGGCGTGGTGGAAAATATTGACAAAATCATGATCGATGAAGATACATCGTTATTTCATTAGGGTGTCAAAATAATAAAGCACCATTTTTTGTAGCCGCTGCCGTTGGCTGCGGTTTTTTGGACAAAATACGGTGGCAGGTGCGAACAGCCCCAACACTAATTTCTTACACAATCAACATTTTTGGTTAAATATCATCCTCTTTCAAAATCCACACCTTCGCCTGATTAGGAATACGGGCTTTCAAAAATACCGGTTCGCTGTTCTCTAAAAATCGTATCTGTAACCAAAGCGATTTTCCTAATTTTTCTAATAATACCGCTGCATGTTGCTGACCTTCACTATGCCAGGTTACAACCGCCGGAAGTGATTTTTCTTTCAGTGAATTAATATTTTCAGATGATGCCTGAGAATTAAAACCAAACCGGCTGGTTATTAATCGGAAGCCCGTTGCTTCACCGCAGCCGCCGCACGCTTTTGCTATCATTTCGTAAAGATTATTTTGAGGAATGCTTTTGAACGCTTCATTCCCGTTTTTTTGTTGAAAAGCGATCCACCAGGAAATAGCGCCAACATATTCACTATGCCGTTTTTTCAATATTTCATTATTTATTTCTGAATATTTGTCATCAATATTTTCTAAAAAATAAAAATCTGTAACGGGGGAGTTGTTGTTTTCCGAAACTGAAATAAAAGCAGGTTTCCAGAAATCTGTCATTACACCTATTTCCTTAAAAGACCAAAATAAATCCCCATTTTTGGTTTGAGAAAGAACCGGCAAACCATAGAATATTCCTATTTTACTTTTCACGAAATTTACTGAATTAGATAACGATAAAGTTATTTTTTTATCATCCTGAACTTCAATTTTTTTATCTTTGTGATTGGCAACTCGCAGATATTCCTGATAACTCCATCCAAAAAGTAAAGCACTGAAAAATAAAAATAATATACATAAAATACCATTTGCCCATCTCATTTGTTTGGTTCCCCACCGCTCTAACTGCGCGGCTTTTAACCCCGATACAGCACCAACAGCAACTAAAATCAATGGAATAATGAAACCAATATTGTAAAGAATTAGACTTAAAAATGCTGCAAATGTTTTGCCTTGCTGGCGTTCCAACATTAACAAGGCGGGAAGATAAACCTGCCCTGTGCAGACCGCTTCCACACCTGCCGCGACAACTCCCATTGCGGCAATTACAAGCAGTCCGGTTCCAAAACGGATGTTTTTCCGGATATTTCGTTGAAGCCATCTGCGCCATTTTTCCGGAACTCCAGCCGTAACGGTATTTTTGAAAATATTAATTATTGCAAGAATTGCAGCGGTAAAAGTGAGAACTGCAAATGAAAAATATACTGTTGCACGAACTTTCGGAGTGGTCATAAATGCCCGCAAACCGTGAAGTAAACCCCAACCGAGAGCGAGATAGGTAATTGCCACCGCTGAAACAAAAATTACAGCGCCAAGTAGAAGAGCTTTGCTCCGTCGACCGGCAAGTCTAAGCGCCGCGCAAACGAAAATCATTAGCGCGAACGCGCAGGGATTAATTCCATCGACAAGACCGACGAGAAACATTTTTAGTTTAGTTCCTGTTCCCTGATTTTTAAGAAAGGAGATTTCTTCTTTTTTTTGTGTGGAATTTGCACCGCCGGATAAAAAAAATAAAATGTTTTCGTTACCGCGAAAAATTTGTGATTCAGTCATCAATACAGGTAACTCTCTCGGCCAGGCATTTGTCTCACCGCGCGATTCCGCTTCCGTCAGGAAAATTTTATAATTTGTGGAGATACCAAGATCAAATACTTTAATTTGATTTGTATATTCACTGTCTAAAATTTTGAGAAGCTCTTCGCAATGAGGGCAGTCCGGGCTGTCAAAAATCAGCCAGGAAGCCTGAAGATTAAAGCTTAATATTAAAATTAAAAAAGATAGTTTTCTCATCGATATTTATTTCCAATTTTTTGAACCACATAAGGGACATAAGGAATCATAAGTTTTATTTTTTATATATTTTCTGTAATAAAATTTGCACTAATAAGAGAACCACCCCGGCTCTTCGCGCCACCCCTCCTTAGTAAGGAGGGGAGTTTAACAATTTTACTATCTTTGAGTATTTAGTGCCTGACCGAAAACCCCATAATTTGCATTTTCGACAAGCTCAATA
>JAOZSF010000311.1 GCA_029939815.1 bacterium | reverse complement strand
TAATTAGGCAGTTGGGATCAACATAAACATTTGAAAATTCAAATGCAAGCCATCCGCTTTCTTCAATATACGGCCAGTTATAATCAGAATAATTTGAATCAGAATAATTAATCTTTTTGTAACAAAATGATTAACATCAAAATAATTAAGTCTTTAACATCGATTGCTATAAATCATTCAAATTAAAAATTATTTGTTGTTCAACCCCATTCGGAGATGCAACCTTCCAACTGCCGCACTTGGAAGTGTGGCTTACTCCTTTTTATTTACTACAAAAATATATACCGAGCTTGCCGGCATGTCGAAAGTATAGTTTTTACTAAAATTGGTAATATCCTCTTCTTTAATTTTTACATTGATGTCAGTGAGATTTGTGTCCCAGGGTTTCCCGGTAAGTTTATAAAGTTTTGCTTTTTTCGCAACATCAACCGGGAGAGTTATTTTTGTTTTTCTTGTTTCTGAGACATTCCTGTTCAATACGATAAAACTGTAAGTATCGCCAGCTTTGAATGCGTAACAGCTGCTCATCACGATATTTGATACGCCTTTGATAAGTCTCTCGCTGTAAGTATCGTTTTTACTTCTTTTGTAACCAATCATATCCGGTATATCAACGGATTTAACCGCTTTGTTTTTCACTTTCATCATATCGCCGCTGCAATAAAGATTTCTCATTTTAAGAGCAAGATAAGCGGGTGTCGGATGTTTGAGCTGTATGTCGGAATGAGTGTTAAAATTCTTTCCGCCGCCAAACTTGAAAAAAGCCTGCGGCGCTTGAAAACCATTATTTAAACATTCCATAAACATGTCTAAAGTAGCAACACCGAGAGCAAGAGATTTACCAAGCAGTTCAGCTTCTTCAATAAAAGGTCGGGATCCGCTTGGTAAAGCGTATCCGGGACCAAACTCATAAACGCCTAATTTTATAGGATTGTCGCTTTTGCCGGGAGTTCTTTTAAGAATTTCCACTGTTTCATTAAGTTTTTTGAGGTTTGGATTTACAAGAAGTGGTGTATATAATAATTGAGATTGATAGAGTTTCTCAGCTGTATCAGCATGAAGAGTTATACCGTCCCAGCCGCCAATATAAGTTGAATACGCATACATATTGTTATTTGTACAATCCTGTATTTGCACACTGCCCCAGTCAGCAGCTTTTCCATTTTTCCAGCGACCTGCAAAACCAGGTCGGCCACCACTACAAAAAAGGAATTTATTTTTATTAGTTTTGTAGTATGGGCTTGATTTCATATCACCATAAATCATATTTGCCAGAGCAGCGTATTTTTTCTGTCCAAAGTAAAGCGGTGAAAACATACTGTTCCAGGCTTCGTTTGCAAACTCGATAACGATTTCATCGAAGTCATCTGTCCAGGGATTCGGATGTCCGAGTTCCGCTCTTTTTTTACCATAAGGAGTATTAGTGGGTCCGCACAAATATTCCATCAAATTCAAGCTTTCGTTTTTAGAATAAATTGGAAGATTGAGCCAGGCATTTGCATTCAAATCTTTGCATAACTCTAAATAAACAGGAAGACCTACTCCAATACTTGGCAAAATTTTCCCCGCTACAACGTTTATGTTTTCGCGGAACCCGCTGTTAAGCCAGGCATCAAGACTTGGCGCTGTGTTCATTCCGCCGTTTTGCCAGCGGATAATTTCCGGTTTAAAACTTTTCAGTTCTTTTATGAATTTTGGTAAAAGAGCAAACGGCTTTACGTCAGTTTGATAAATTATACAATTATCGACCCATAAATTCCCGGATGAAGCAGAACCAAGTCGAAACTCGCAATTGGTAAGTGACTTCAATTCTGCTTGAGGAATATCAATCGACACTTTTTGCCATTTGTCGGAGACAGTAATTTCTTTTGTAATAAAATGTCCGATTTTTATCGTTACAGGTTTTTTTATGTTTTCCTGCTTTAACCATACTTCCATTTTATAATTTTTTCCGGGAGTGAAATTATTGCCATGCCAAGCTTTATGATTAGAAAAATAATAATGGTAAAATCCGGACGGTTTTTCGCTCCCGGGTAATGTCATTTTCATGCTCGCCGTGCTGCCGTTTTCCGGAGCGAAAGTCGAACTGTCAATTTCCCATTCTACCCCGTCATCAAAAGTAACACCCCGGATTCCCGCCTGTTTGTAATTTTTCAATGGTTTCCCGTTAATGTCTAATTTGGGAGTTTTCGGGAATTTTGAACGAACCATTTTTATCAAAAGAATATCACCGTTTTTCGCTTTAGGACCTTTATCAGCATAATGCAACCTGCCGTCGAGATGGCCGATTCCATAAGGCTTCTTTTTTTTGCCGTCTTTCAAAACTTCCCATTTTTTTACGGTTGTGTGGTGAATCTCTTTCATCATATTGCCGTCCTGACGATAGAGAAACATTTCCGCGCCATTCCAAAAGTCATCCGGATAAACTCCCCAGTAGGTCAGACCGACCTGCCCGTCACCGCGAACTTCGAGATAATCTTCCGTGCTGCCGTCCAGCCCGGTTTTCAGTTCCCAGTTTTGTGTAAACAGGAAAGGTTCAAACGAGACAACCAAGTTCCATAGGTTCTGCATATTTGACCCCCAGGGAGTCCATTTATTGATAGTTCCTTTCATGCATAAGCCAACAGTTTTAGCATCCTTCAACAAGACGGAATCTGTAATGATGAATTCATCTATAGCGGGATTTTTTGACACAGTCATTTTAGCATTTAGAAGCGCTTTTCTTTTTTCTCCTTTAATATATTTGATTTTTTTAGCTATAACATCATCTGTTATAGGTTGAGTAACTCCTGATTTTTCCGCGAAGATTGCAGTTGCGAAGTAAGCCGCGCTTCCCAGCGCGAGCAGTTTTATTGTGTTTTTCATAATAATTTAAGGTTGTAAAGTTGTAAGGTTGGCGGGACGGTTAAAGTGGGTGTTTGTCCCGCCTGAGTAAATTTGTTTCGACACGCTCTGCAATCGGAACAAATTGAATTTACTATCTTTTGCATTTTTGGTTTAGAAAATTAATAAAATACAAACATCGAATGAATATCTATCATTCCATTTTGGATTTGTGATTTTGGATTTTCCATCAATCCATCAATCCATCCATTGCTCGCGCTTGGAACCCGGCATACGCGGGTCAAGAGCGTAGTTTACTAATTATACTAATTATATCAAAAGGAAAGTAGTAAAAGAATGGCTAAAAGAGATGTAATTCAGGCGAAAAACATGGAAAAAGGGCGAAAGTATGTGCAAAATGATTAAATTAAATTGTTATAATTTTAGTTTTCGATGAAAACAATTCGTATAAAAAATATCTGTAATTCCAGTAATCCAATAATCCATAGTATTCCGGGTTCAGCTATAATATCAATCGAATCGCTTGCCGTTTCGCTAATTCCCGCGCCGCCGTCAGAAAATCTTGCATAAATAGTGCCTGACCGAAAACCCCATAATTTGCATTTTCGACAAGCTCAATAC
>JAOZSF010000310.1 GCA_029939815.1 bacterium | reverse complement strand
TTTCAATAACAAGTTCCAAAGAATCTAAAACTTCATCAACCGCCTGATGAAATTCTACTTCTCCCGGATTTTTTTTTCTTACAAGTTCTTTTAAATCAGTAATATACGACATTTTTGTCCTCCAATTGTTAATGTGTTAAGTGTTAAAAAATATAATATATATCATATTAAAATAACTAAAAAAAAGCAATAGATTGAAAGATTACGACTTTTTGCCGCGATTCTGCATTTGCTTCTGTATTTTTGCCCATGAGTCCCGCATCGATACCGTCCGGTTGAAGACTAATTTTTCATCGCTGCTGTCATTATCAACACAAAAATACCCGTGACGTAAAAACTGAAATCTGTCGCCGGGATTTGCTTCCAGTAATCCGGGTTCAACTTTGCATTCAGTTAATACTTCAAGAGAAGCAGGATTTAAAACATCTTCTAAATTTTCCGCTGCAGCTGGATTATCAGCCGTAAAAAGATGGTCGTAAAGCCTCACTTCGGCGTTAACCGCTTTTTCCGCGGAAACCCAGTGCAATGTCCCTTTAACTTTTCTGCCGTCATCTGACCAGCCGCCTTTGGTAGCCGGGTCATAACTACAGTGAACTTCAACGATTTCACCTGTTTTTTCATTTTTTACAACACTTTGACAAGTAACATAATAAGCGTGCTTCAATCGTACTTCTCTGCCGATTGCCAGCCGGAAAAATTTCTTAGGCGGTTCTTCCATAAAATCGGTTTGCTCAATGTAAAGCTCCCGCGAAAATGGAATTTCACGTTTGCCTGAAGTTGGGTCTTCAGGATTATTTTCCGCTTCAAGCATTTCAATCTGTTCTTCAGGATAATTGTCAATAATTAATTTTAACGGCTTTAATACAGCCATAACCCTTTTCGCACTCTTGTTCAAATTTTCGCGTAAACAGTGCTCAAGCAAAGCCACATCTACCGTACTGTCAGTTTTTGCGACTCCGACTCTTTCAAGAAAATCTTTGAGTGCTTCAGGTGTGTATCCGCGGCGGCGAATCCCCGCAATGGTCGGCATTCGCGGGTCATCCCAGCCGTTTACAAGTTTTTTTTCTACAAGTGCAGATAATTTCCGTTTCGCAAGAATCGTGTTTGTAATGTTCAAACGCGCGAACTCTATCTGGCGGGGATGATGAATTTCAAGCTGATCAAGAAACCAGTCATACAAAGGTCGATGATTCTCAAACTCAAGCGAACAGAGAGAATAGGTAACTCCTTCAATTGAATCTTCCAAGCCGTGAGCCCAGTCATACATTGGATAAATACACCATTTATTTCCGGCGCGATGATGTTCAGCATGAAGAATTCTGTACATAACCGGATCGCGAAGATTCATGTTTTGCGAAGCCATGTCAATTTTCGCGCGTAATACTTTTTCGCCGTCAGCGAATTCTCCCGCACGCATTTTCTCAAAAAGGTTCAGATTTTCCTCAACTGAACGATTGCGATACGGGCTTTCTTTGCCTGGTTTTGTCAGGGTTCCGCGATATTCACGAATTTCTTCTCCGGAAAGGTCGTCAACGTAAGCGGCGCCTTTTTTTATGAGCTGCACGGCGTATTCGTATATCTTTTCGAAATAATCCGATGCGTAATACAGATGTTCATCCCAATCAAATCCGAGCCATTTTACATCTTCTAAGATTGACTGAACAAATTCGTCTTCTTCTTTTACCGGATTAGTATCGTCAAACCGCATGTGGCATTTTCCATTATATTTTTCCGCGATACCGAAATCTATACAGATCGCTTTTGCGTGACCGATATGCAGATAACCGTTTGGTTCCGGAGGGAAGCGGGTCACGATATTTCCGTTATATTTATTTGATTTCAAATCATCTTCAATAATCAGCTCTATAAAATTTGAAGCTGAAGTTTTATTTTCATTTTTTTCTGACATTTTTACTCCTTAATATTTTATCGTGATATTATATCAGAAACGAATTTCTTATTCAATAAACTAAACTAACCCACTTCCGGCGACTAATCACAAAGTATCGATTACAAGGCTGGAAGGTGAATTTGTGGCCGTGGTCTTTGACCGCGGAAAATTCGATGTTAAAAACATCAACCACATCTGAATAGCCCTTGCGGCTAAATAGACCGATTTAAAAACCGGCTGCATTTTGGGTTAAAGAAATAAAATTTTACTAAAGTAGATTATTGATAAACGGTTAAAACAGTCTGCCTTTTAAATCTACAGAAAATGACAATTGCAATTAATAGTAAAAGACCGTGAAAAAGCATCGCTTTTCCACGGTCATATAAATCAATAATTTTTTACTTGAAAATTATTTTCTGATTTTTCTGAATAATCCCAATAGAATTATCGTAATTCCCGCAAATATTCCCGGCTCGGGAATAAGATGGAAAACAGATACATCACTCGATCGTTCAACCTGATCAGGATACGGAGCACATGTGTCAAAATTAATGTCTTCTATCCAATCACTGATTTTCAGCGATGTAGTGCGATTGATAAGAACGTCTCGTAGATAGAAAAATGATCCGGTAATAACATGATAACGGGGGTCGGTTGCCGGCAATCCAGGGGCTTGAATTTGAAATGACATGGTTTTGGATGCAGAGCCTCCCATTGGAATATCCCCAAAATCCCATGTAGGAACATAAAAATTTCCCGGATTGCCTGGATCCGGTGATTGTGGATCATCTGTCCAACAATACCAAGCGAGTTCATCATGATTTACGGCTTCGATATAAACTCCCGGATATGGATCAAAATATGGTGGTGTCCAAGTCGGAGGGAAAATAATAGGCGGGGGTGGGGTCGGATCAACAGAAAATTCAGCGGTTAGTTTTACGTCAAGAAGAGTTCCCGATATTAATTGGTCTTGCTGGTTGGTATATGCCCGCTGCTCTCCATGACTGTTGTTTCCGGCTGCCCATGGTGTGTCTGCCGGAATGTCATTATGTATAGTTGCGTCAATGCTGAATGCCGTAATAGGTGCGCCACCGCCACCGGTCATTGCGGATACAAACCCGAAAATAGCTGTGCAACTCTGATATCCACCACCCGAACCAATAACATTATCATAAAATTCATGAGTGCGGTTGGTGTATATTGTTCCGCTCGCCCTGTCAACAAACCATTGGCCGTAAATCGCGTCAGGATCGCCTGGTGGCGGCAATGGAGGAGCTCCGGGGCCTGTCCAGCTTGGAATTGGAGTTACCGGAGGTTTAGTTATAGTTAATGACGGTGCCGCAAAAGAAATCTGAATTGCAGCGACTGAAATTAAGATTGTGAATAATAAAGTGATTTTTTTCATGACATTCTCCTTTAGATTAAATTAATATAATCTTCACACAAAAAACGACACATATATTATATCACATATTTGATTTAAAAGCAAATGGTATTTAATCCCCACTTCCAGCGACTAATCAAAGTATCGATTACAAGGCTGGAAGGTGAATTTGTGGCCGTGGTCTTTGACCGC
>JAOZSF010000309.1 GCA_029939815.1 bacterium | reverse complement strand
TGAAGACGCGAAACAAGCGGGAATTAATGTTTAAACCTAAAAAACATGCGAAAACAAATAAAAAAATTTTCCTTACTCTATTCCGTTTCGTGGATGATTTTCTTTTCTTTTTTTCGTGTGTTCCGTGGGCAAATTCTTTTATTCCGTGGTTCCCGTCTGCATTCCTAAAATAAAGTCCCCGTCTTTAAGCGTTATTTTCCCTTCAATCTCTTTCCCATTTTTTCCGTAAAATCCTTTTTCATCAGCAACTACTTTCCACTTACCTTTGGGTAGGACAAATTCAGTTTCTTTTTTCGACGGGTTAAGCAAAACAACGATTTTGGGTTCATTTTTTATTGAAAGATCCGCGTTAAGAACATATCCCGCCGCGTGTTTATTTTTAGTTTTCAAAGATTTATAAAAGCTGTTCGGCTGGTCTTTAGCCAAACGTAAAACCGGGTTATTCATCCGTAAAGAAATCAATTTTTTATAAAAATCAAGGAAACCGGCATTTTCTTTTACTAAATCCCAGTTAAATACATTACTTTCATAATCCTGCAACTGTACCTGTTTATCACGCATAACCTCCTGTCCTTCCAAAATCATCGGGATTCCCTGCGAAGTGAATAAAATCAATCCCGCCATTTTCGCGCGATTAACGATATCGCCGTCTTTTTTCCATCCTTCTTCTTTCAATTTATTCGCGATAGTTTCTTCATCGTGACTTTCGACATAATTCACTGTTTCCATCGGGTCAGCGTAAAAAGTTTTATCTTTACTCCATCTCACTCTTTTCGGGACAGATTTTGCGTTTTCACCTTTACTGATAAAATTTTTAATATCATTTCTAAAGTAGTCGTTCCAGCGGGCAACGGTTGTTCCTTTCAATTCCGCGCGATTATTTGACCAATCTTCGCCGATAAGAATTAAATTACCTTTCACTGGTTTTATTTTTTCCAGTTTAGCGATATTTTCCGGTGTAAATAAATTCTTCTGGTCAATTAAATGTGATAGATCAAAGCGAAACCCGTCAATGTGATATTCACTTAGCCAATAACCCAAACTGTCAAGTATCAGTTTTCTCATCATCGGTCGCGAACAGTAAGTATCATTCCCGCATCCTGATTTATTCCCGCCTGTAAAATAATATTCGGAATCAATCATTCCGAGCGCGTTATCCGCGTTACTTGTGTGATTAAAAACGACATCCACAATTACTGCAATCCCGTTTTTATGGAGTATATCAACCATTTTTTTCAATTCACTAACCTGTTTTCTCCCTGCCGGATCGGTAGAAAAAGAACTTTCGGGAGCGAAAAACAAACTCGTCATATAGCCCCAGCTGTAATGTTTCTTGAAATCTATTTCCGCACCGTTTTGATACTCATGCAGCGGCAAAAATTCAACAGCATTAATCCCAAGCTTTCTTAAATAATCCAGCGGACTGCCCGGTTCATCTATTGTCATAGCAATATAAGTGTGCGGAACATTTGAGCACGCCGGATTTTTACCTGTTAAATTCGCAATATGGGTCTCATAAATTATAACTTCATCTTTGGACGGGGTTGAATAATTCCCGTCTGTCCAGCCGGTAAAAGGAGCGTCTTTCACTCCGGGATAAATTACAATTGATTTTCCCGCGGAACCGACACTTGCTTTCGTGTAAGGATCATTAACCAAGAAATCCCCTTCGCTTTTGTGAATCAGGAATTTATAAAACATTCCGTGAGGAATTTCTTCCTTTGAAGCGGCAGCCGACCAGATAAAATTATCCCCGCGGTTCATTTGCAGTTTTTTAAACGGTTTTTTATCTTCGGATTTTTTGTAAAGCAGGACTTCCGCAGATTTCAATCGCGGCCCGAACAGTCGGAATTCCACTTTTTCTTTTTCGATTACCGCGCCGAGACCGAAATTTACCGCCGGGATTGAATCAAAGAACTTTTTCAGAAGAGGTCGGGAAATTGTTAACGGTAAAGTAGTTTTTCTTTTCATTTTCACACCGTTTTTATCTGCAATTCCGGTTATTGTAATTTGGTTATCAATCACATAATTTTCCGCTTCAATGTCAATCGGCGAAATTACAAGTTTTACATCTTTTAAATTAGGAAGTAAAGTCGCTGATTTTACAGTCCCCTCTTTTAAAACATAATTTACCGAGTTTTCAGCGGAATTTTTGTTGAGCGGTTCGCTGAATGTTACAACCAAGCGTGATTTTCCCGTAAGAACAGCTTTGGACGGTGTTGGAGGAGTAATATCTCCATGAATATCAAAATTAACCCATAAATTATTATTCCTTTTAAATTTATTATTGATTTTATCAACCTGCTGCCATTTCCCGTCGCCAACAACAAACTTAAACTCGGGATAACCGCTTCCTCCCGGTAAATCGATATCCTCGACATTTTTCTCCAGAGTATAAATTCCTGCCGGAGTTTTTTCTAATTTCCAATCAGAGTTTCCAATCGCTTCCGCCCAGTCATTAAAGGTTCCTACAACGAACACTTCATCATTTGTTCCGAGCTCGGTGTCATAAACCGCCGGTTGAAAGACGAAGGTGACTTTTTTAATATCATCGGAAAGCAGATAACCGGAAATTTCCTCCTGTTTTCTGAAAATATCTTTATTAATGAATAAGTTCCTTCCCTGCGTATATTTTTTATCAATATAAGCCGGTTCCTGCCATTCGTTTTTATTCTTTAAAAATTTGAATTCAGGGAAATTACGACCGTTTTTCGCCGCAACTTCATCATAAGATTTTTCGAGGATATAAACGTCATTTTCTTTTTTCATTTCCCATTTTTTATCGCCTGCGGCATTTTGCCAACCGTTAAAAGTTCCCACGACATAGATTTTATCTTCGGGGAGCATTTTCGTATGATAAGCGGCGGGATCATAGATAAACTTAACATTTTTCATTTTATTCATAAAAGTATAACCTGATTTTTTAGTATTAAAGGATTTTGGCATTGAAACCGCGGTTTTAATTTTTGGCGGTAACGACTTTTTAACTGTGTTTTGTGAATTACACGAACACATTATTAAGGTACATAAAACAATAGAGTTTATTTTTAGTTTTATGTTTTTTTTATTTTTTTTCATAATGATTAGTTAGTAATCTGAAAACAAATTAATTTAAGTTCATTCGTAACGTTACGAATTATAACATAGTTGGTAATTAAATGTCAACTACTTATTCAAAAAATTCAGGCATTCTTAATTAGACACGAAGACAAAATACAAATTCAGCTTTTTTCTTTCTTAATTGATGTCTGGAAAATAATCAGGAGGCTGCCTGATTCCTCCGGGCGCCTGTAATTTATAATCCTTGCGCGTAATCGGCCTATATTTAAACCATTTAATACTAACGAAAATCCTTTCACCCATAAATTTGTCCCGGGCGCCTGAGCCACGAGACAAATTTCCTCAGCAGTGCCTGTCATTTATCTAAAATCGGCACTGCCACTTGACATAAAAATAGTTTTGTGATATAATATTCGTAACGTTACGAAT
>JAOZSF010000308.1 GCA_029939815.1 bacterium | reverse complement strand
AGCGGAACAAGCATGGCGACCCCATGTGCAGCCGGAGTTTTATCTTTGTTAATGGCAGATGATCCCGGGCATCATCCTTTTATTTACGGGAATGTTTTGAAAGAAGCTTGCTATGATATTTCCGGAATTGGAGTTAATACTAATTTTACAGGTTGGTTAGGAAACGGAAAAGTTGATCTTCCGGCTACTTTGGCTTATGATGAAACTAACGCATTTTTAGACGCAAGAATTTTAGCGACACAAATAGTTCCGGGAGGTTCGGCGCCTATAATTGTGAAAGCCGGATTATGGCGATATGATATGGACAATTTATCTATAAGACTAACTGACAAATCCGCCGGTATATCTTTTCCAAAAGGCAGCTCTTATAATTTAGGAAATTTGCCGGGGTATTCAATGATAAATCTTCCGGATGATACTTTTTCCGTGAAAGTTAATGACACAACTGATTGGGGAACAATCGAATCTTTCAAAGTTCAATTGATGCAAGGCGAAAAAATAATAGATGAGAAAAAAATATACGTTCAAGTTTACAGCACAGAAATATTGTTGTTTTCCGTTGCTGATATCGATGCCGATGGCATTAAAGAAATTATCGGACAACATTCTACTTCACTGTTTTGCTTTGACAATACCGGCGGGCTGAAATGGATGGCAACTTTGCCGGCGGAAACTTATGATACTATTGTTGATATTGTTCCGGGAGACTTTGACGGAGATGGCACTAATGAAATAGTAGTAGCAGTCGGCAGCCGTGTAAATCCCGGAACCGGAAAACTTTACGCTTTTGAAAGTGACGGAACTTTTTGGAGAGAAGTTGCTTCCGCTTATAATTATCTTGAACTTTCCGTAGCTGATTTTGATAACGATGGAAAAGATGACATACTTGCCCATATGGAGGGAGATGGAGATAAACGGCTGAAGGCTTACAGAGTTTCTGACGGTTATATTATTTGGGGAAAATGGAAACCTTATTATGATTTAACTCAACCGGCTATTGGAGATGTAGATGGAGACGGCACACGCGAAATAGCTTATTTTGCTTATCCTGTAGATGAAGAAGCTGACCATGCTTTTATCAAAGTGATAAATTTTGACGGCACTGAAAAAATGAATTATCGAATTGATTGTTTCGATAGATTTGTCAGCAAACCATCACTTGGAGATTTTGACGGCAACGGCACATTAGAAATTTGCGCGTCAGATTCACTTTTAGAAAGCACAGTTTTTATTATTTTTGATCTTGTTAAAGGCGAGCTGTTTCCAGGATTTCCAAGAAGATTAAATATGGATGTCAGAACTCCCGTTCTTGCTGATTTAGATCAAGACGGCGACCTCGAAATTATTGGGGTTGATGGTAATGTCAAAGCAATTCGAGCTGTTCATCACGATGGCTCGCCGGTTGCCGGTTATCCTGTTTATGACGAAAATATTCAGTCGATCATGTCAACTGCTGTTTCGGATGTTGATGGCGATGACAAACCGGATGTTCTTTACCTTACAAAAATTATCAGAGATGAAGCTGCAGGAACTGAATCTTATACCGTTGTAGCTCGCGATTATATGGGGCTGCTTGTTCAAGGGTTTCCGGTTAAGCAAACTCAACCGGATAAAGGATCAGGACACGGTAACCAATTTTATGTCGCCGTTGATTGGCTGGAACCGGGGTTTAACGAAAAACCGGATGTGGTTGTTTTTTCTTCTACTGAAGCCGGATTGCATACTTATGCCCCGGGCCTTCCGATTTCTGAAAATGCTAACGACTGGCCAACTTTAAATCATAGCTGGAAACATAGTTCTTGTCACATATTTAACAGCGTAACTCTTGCTGCTCGATTTGTTGCAGCAAACACTCTCGGTATCGGCTCGCTTACTACTGAATTAATTTCACAAGTTGCGGGAGCGAACACTAACGGGCTACAATATTTCTGGGATTTTGAAAATGACGGAACTATTGATTCTACTGTTGCGAATCCTTCTCATACTTTTTCGGAAGGAATTTATTCTGTTTCGCTTACCGTCTCAAATTCTGCCGGTGAAGGTTTTACGGTTTTAAAATCGGATTATATTGAAGTTTTACCGAGTTCCGGTGTTGCAGCAGATTTTTCTGCTGCACCTGTTTCCGGAGATGCTCCTTTGACAGTCAATTTTACTGACGAATCAATTTATCATCCTCAAACCTGGAAATGGGATTTTAATAATGACGGAACTATAGATTCTACTGAACAAAATCCTTCATTCCTTTATACTCAGGCCGGTTCTTATTCCGTAAAACTAACTGTAGAAAATAATATCGCCGGAACAAGCTCTTCCGACACTATTATCAAAACTAATCTTATTGTCCTTGCGGCAAAAATTAATAATATTACTAATCATTATGTTTCGCCGAACGGAACTCATTCTTATCCTTTTAAAAATTGGATAGAAGCAGCGACAAATATTCAGGACGCTGCGGATGTTGCGGAATCAGGTCATAATATTATTATTGGAAATGGTGTTTATCCGGCTTTTGAAACTAAATTTCATGATGTAAATATCAGAAGCGAAAATGGGCCGGAGGTTACTGTTGTTGATGCCGAACGACAAAGTTCCTGCATGGCTATGAAGCACAATGTTTCTGTTGACGGTCTGACTTTCAAAAATGGATTGGGAGGAAGCGGAGGGGGAATTAGAGCTTACGGATGTACCGGTTTTGTCCAAAACTGTATTTTTGCGAATAACTCTACAAAATATAACTTTTATTTCGTCGGGTTTGGTGGTGGAGTTTCGGTCGGCTCTGTTGCCGCTTTACTTCCTACAGTTCTAACTATAGAAAATTCCGTTTTTTATTCTAATACTGCAAAATATGGCGGTGCAGCATGTCAATCTTATAATGGTACGCTTGTCTTGGATAGATGTGTTATGTTTGATAATTGGTCGCTTCATGGCGGCGCGGCGATTCACGACGGAAATATTAGAAATTCTTTGCTCTACGGAAATTCCGGCAAGATGGCTGCGGTAACTTCCGGCAAGATTGATAATTGTACTATTGTTGATAATAATACTATCGAAGGTGCTATAGGAGCATCCGCGGTTAGAAACAATATCTCTTATAATAATATTGGATCAGGAGGTAACTTTGCAGCTGAATTAACTAACGATTATTATATTCTTAATAACTGTACTGCTCCAATCGGTATTGGTGGTGGTGGGAATATTACTAACGATCCACAGTTCGTTAATCCGGCTTTTAGAGATTATCGCGTGGAAGGCAGTTCGTTATGTGTTGACGGCGGCTCAAACTTTCACGAGAGGATTTTTGAAAAATCTAATTCTATTTGTTTTGATTTTGGTGTTTCGTATAATCTTACTCCCGGAAACTGGAATAATATTACTGATTTTCAAGACGGTTATACTGTTGAAAATGCGATTGATACTAACGGTCTTTCTTCAGGAATTTCGTTGTCAATCAGTAATTTTATTGGTTCAATGAATTGTCACACTTGGCATTATGGCTCTACTTTTCCTCATTCTGCTGA
>JAOZSF010000307.1:1307-3530 GCA_029939815.1 bacterium | reverse complement strand
GTAATTTTATTCATTTTTAAACACCCATTTTTCTAAACTATCAGCTGATTGATATCCTTGTCTCCTTGAAACGGTTTCTCCGTTTTTTATATGAAACAGAGCCGGAACCGCCTGGATTTGATATTTCCCTGAAAGTTCTTTATTTTTTGACGCGTTGATTTTTAAAATTATTAAATCTTCAGGATGTTTTTTTGCTAAAGCATAAAGCTGAGGCATAAGTTTCCGGCACGGAGGACATGTTTTCAAATAAAAATCAGCAATTATGTCTTTATTGCCGGCATCTTTTATTGCCGTGTTAAATTCAGCGGTTTCATTAATATCAATTACATTCGTTGCTCCTTCGGGCGTTTTCGGCACTCCGGCAAAAAAATTACTGATTAGCATACCAAAGATCGCGCCGAACACAGCGCCGCCCCACCAAGTGCTTGTAAACGGACATGTACCTGTACTGCACCTGCCGAAATAACCGAAAGCGCCGCCGATTGCCGCGCCGGCGATAATAAACAGAATTTTTGTCATATCAACTCCTTAAATTTAAAATTAAATAATTTATATAGTGTCTGACCGAAAACCCCGTTTTTTTGCAAAATGGGTATTTTGGATGGCAAAGTGATTTTTATTCAAAATTAATGCCTTGGGGCATTGATGCTGAATAAAAATTGATTTGACGCCAAAAGAAACGTTTCCGATTTATCGGTCAAAGATGCAAATTATGGGGTTTTCGGTCAGGCACTATATATTTACAGCAATAAAATTTTCGCCAATAAAAGAACCACCACGCAACTTCTTCATCATTCGCGGGGTCCGAAACCTTCCTTAGTGAAGGATGGGATTTTACAAACATCCATGTGTTTCCCATTCTTTTCGAGCAATCTTAATTATTATACCAAAAAACTAATCCCGGCGAAGTATCGAACTATTGGAGATAGGTGTAGGAAACTTTTTAACAACAAAATATGTTGATAAAATAAATGTTACGATTGTAATAACCTGAATCATCATCGCGCATTTCTGCGACATAATTCCCGCCGACAAAGCCGATGCGGCAACTAAAAGCGAGAATTCACTTGACTGCGACAGACGCACAGCGAGTTCTTGAGACAATTTTGATGACTCCCCTGTTTTTTTAAAGAATAAATAAAAGGTTCCTGTTTTAAGGGGAATTAAAATTATACCGAAAATTATTGCTGATAAAAGAAAGCGGATATCAAAATTAAAATCCAGTTTTGCACCGACTGCGAAGAAAAACAGGAGAAGAAAAAACTCACGAAGCGGTTTTAAATGTTCGGCAATAATAATCGCAATTCTGCTGGAAGCGATTGACAATCCGGCAACGAACGCGCCTATTTCGTATGACAGGCCAAAGAAGCGTGCGATTGCGGCCCAAAGCAAACACCAGGCCAATGTAATTAAAAAAGTGTATTCCTGGACAACATCGAATTTTCTTAGCAATGGTATTGTAATAAATTTCACTCCCGTAAAAGCCAGTAAACTAAGAAGTACAAATTTTCCAGCAAGCATTACAAAAGTTCCCAATACATATTTCCCGCTTTCACCTGTAATAAACAGGATAATTAAAATAGCGATCATATCCTGAAAAAGGAGAACGCTTGTCATTATTTCGCCGGTACGTTTATGATGCAGAACAGTAGTAGGAATTAATTTTAGGCCGATAACTGTGCTTGAAAACATCATAGCCGCACCGAACAGCACTGAGTTTTTCATATCAAAGCCAAGCAGTGACGCAAAAATGAAAGACGCTCCTCCGAATAACAGAGAAGTACCAACTGTAAGAATTGAAGTCTTTTTAAAGAACTTAACCAACTTTGTCGGATGAAGATTTAAACCAACAAGAAATAAAAGAAGAATAATCCCAAGATGTGCAATTTGCTCGATATGACCCGTTTTTCGAATTAAAGCCAGTCCGTTCGGACCAACAAGAATTCCGATTGCGATATACGCGATAATTATCGGCTGTTTAGCGTAAAGAAATAATGTTCCAAGCGCGGCAGCACCGACAACGATTATGCTGAGTTCAACTATGATACTGTCAAAGTTCATTTTATAACAGAACAATTTTTAACAAAACGATTAAATAGATTCTTCATTTTATTTTTTGCACAACAACTTACAATAATTTTACCAAAAGAAGAAAAGCAAGTCAATTTGTAATTTTAGCAGAACGATTGTTTTTATTAACAGTACGATTTGAACAGAACGATT
>JAOZSF010000307.1:0-1207 GCA_029939815.1 bacterium | reverse complement strand
TTTTTATTAACAGTACGATTTGAACAGAACGATTATTTTTATTTATTCGCAAAATTATTGTATTTTTCCGTTTTTTATTGACCAGGCGAATGCGCGCATGGCAGTACGACTATGCTTAAGCATGGTGAATTTAAAGGAAACGCGATTTCCAACAATCCAACAATCCAATCATTCCAGCAGCATTGCGTCACCGTAAGAAAAAAATCTATATTTTTGTCCAACGGCTTCGGAATAAATTTTCTGCCATTTGTTTTCTCCAATAAATGCTGCTATGAGCATTAATAAAGTTGATTTCGGAAGATGAAAGTTTGTAATTAATGCGTCAATTGAACGAATTTTATACGGCGGATAAATGAAAATATCCGTTGCTTTTGATGCCGGCTCAAATATTCCTTTTTCGTTAATGCAGGATTCAAGAACGCGAAGTGATGTGGTTCCCACAGCGATAATTCTTTTCCCTGATTTTTTTGCTTTGTTTAGTTTATCGGCAACATCACCCGTTAAAACGAACTCTTCACTGTGCATTGAATGTTTGGTGATGTCAGAAGATTTTACCGGCGCGAAAGTTCCTGGTCCGACATTAAGAGTAACAGATAAAAAATCACATCCTTTATTTTTAATTTTCTCAATTAATTGCTCGGTAAAATGAAGTCCGGCAGTCGGTGCGGCAACAGCTTGTCCTTCAGCAGCATAAACAGTCTGATATCGTTCTTTATCTTCTTTTGATGAAGGAGCGTGCGGTCGTTTAATATAAGGCGGAAGAGGGATTGTTCCGGTAGAATCAAGCAGTTTTTGAAAGTCATTTTCTGAACAATTAAATAAAATTACACGTTCTCCATTATCTTTAATTTCAATAATTTCGGCTGTGACTTTTCCTATAAGAAGTTTAACACCGACTTTACAGCTGCGACCCGGTTTAACCATTGCCTGCCATTTTGTCGGTATAATCTTTTTTGTAAGTAAAATTTCGATTTCTGTGCCTGTATCGGCACGATTAGCGAAAAGTCGAGCGGGAATAACTTTACAATTATTAACAACAAGAACATCATTTTTTTTTAGAAACGAAAGAATATCGCTGAAAAACTTGTGTTGAATCGTTTCCGTTTCGCGGGAATAAACGAGCAAGCGGCTTTGGTCCCTGTTTTCAACAGGTTTCTGCGCTATGAGATTTTCAGGAAGTTCGTAATTATAGAAGTCGAGATTTGAA
>JAOZSF010000306.1:1557-3531 GCA_029939815.1 bacterium | reverse complement strand
CGATAGTCGGTGGAGTTTTCAATCCTTCATTTGAAAAAATGCTGTCATTAAAACCAAACTTAATTATTTTCCAGGGAAATTTTTCAAAAATCAAGAAATTTTGCCAAACATACAAAATCCCGGAATGTAATGTTCAACTTGACGATTGGAATTCCATTACAAATTCAATTCAGCAAATCGGAAATAAAATCGGTTGCTCTGAAAAAGCAATAAAATTAAGAAGCGGAATGGTTAGCAGATTGGATAGCATTCGCAAAATCTCCGCAAGTGAAAAACCGATACCCGTTCTTATTTGTGTCGGTCGTGAGACAGGTCCAGTGGCGTCCTGCACAACGATTGGCAAGAAATCATTTATAAATGAGATGTTAAAAATTGCCGGCGGAAGCAATATTTGCGAGGATGTCATTGGCGCATATCCAACCGTTTCATCTGAAATAATTTACTCACGTCAGCCGGCGGTGATTTTTGATCTTCGCCCCGCGCAGAATATTAATAAAGAGCAAATCATTAAGGATTGGAAATTTATAAATAAAAATAGCAAAATTTTTGTTTTAACAAATAATTATTTAATGGTTCCGGGACCGCGAATTACAAAAATTGCTGAAGAATTCCTGGAAAAATTAAAATAATTTAACCACATAAGGAACATAAGAAAATATAAACTTTTGAATCCAAAAAACACAGTTGAAATCAAAAACAAGATTTAACTACTTTAATTACAAAGTTTTGCTTTAGGCAATCGGGTTAAAGGGTTAACAATTTAAATTTGACTTATGTGTCCTTATGTTTCTTATGTGGTTCAAGTGAATTGAATTTGCTTTTTCTCCGTTTTATCATTAAAATATTTATATAATTTTAATGGAGAAAATAATGGGCGATATTAATCAGGAAATCTATCTTAAAAAATTTATGCCGGAAGTCGATGGTGCAGTTCTTGAAATCGGCAGTAAAGATTATGGAAACACTTCCTCTTTTCGTGAATTTTATAACAAGAACGAATACATCGGTGTTGACCTCGAAGCAGGGAAAAATGTTGACTGTGTTTGCGATCTGACCGAAGGAATTGCTGATTTAAAAGAAAAATATTTTTCACTCGGTATTTGCTGCTCGGTTCTTGAACATGTCAGACAGCCGTGGAAAATGGCTGATAATTTGACTTTATTAATTAAACCCGGCGGCGCATTATTTATCAGTGTTCCGTGGGTCTGGGCATATCATCCTTATCCCGATGATTATTTCAGATTTTCGTGGAAAGGAACCATTGAACTTTTTCCTGATTTTGACTGGAAAGATATTTATTATTCTACAAACCAGCCGGGTGAATTGATAGAAATAAAAAACGGTGATGAGGATAATAAATTAAAGATCAAAAAACGATTTCTTACAAAAAAAAGAAGATATCTGCCGTTCTTGATGGTGAATATGATCGGGATTAAAAAGTAGCGGACTAAACAGACGAAATCGATGCATCGAAATAGAAACTGTCTGTTTGGTCCGTTTAGTCCGTTTGGTCCGTATCGATATCCAGCGGAGCGTGGATATTTTCTTTTCTTGTGGTCAGCACTTTGTAAAAACAGACCGTGCAGAGAGTTATGATAAGTCCCCACGAAGTGAGCATAAATATCCATCCTAAAGCTGTCATTTCACACCTCCTTTATTTTTCTTCAATTTCCACGCGGTAAAAATCATTGCAAGCAATAAAATAATGAGCAGCAGTAATCCACCACGAGTATATAAAATAAGCGGATTTTTTTCGCAGACTTTTTGCGTAATATTAATCCATGGATATTTATTTATCCAATCTATTGACATATCAATTCCAAACGGTTTAACGATCCACGGAACCCAGTTAAACAGTGCCCAATAGAGAAGAATTGCGCCAAGATAAAAAGGAGTAATGTAAAATAAATACCGGAAAACATTTGGAATTTTCATGTCTGCACCGTGATGCAGGAGTTCCCACCCGCGTTTAGG
>JAOZSF010000306.1:0-1457 GCA_029939815.1 bacterium | reverse complement strand
AGGAAGAACCAATAAAAGCCGAAAATATCACCGAACGGGATTTTATTTAAAACAATCGGCATTGTGACAAAACCCAAATCAAAAACACCTTTTTGCGCAGTTGCCAAAGTCAATTCAGGACCAAGAAATAGATAAGCTGCCGGAATAACGATACTACCGCCGATAACAACTTCAAAAAGTTCATTCATTCCAGCAGCGGTAGTTGACGATAGGGCTATGTCGTCATTTTTCCTAAGATATGAGGCGTAAGTCATAATTGCGCCGAGGCCGACACTCAGGGTGAAGAAAATTTGTCCCGCGGCGGCGAGCCAGACTTTTGGCTGACTCAGCGCGGCAAAATCGGGATTCCACATAAAGCCGAGTGCGTTAGTAACATTCAGATCAACTTTCGCCGGGTCGGGAGTTCCGAGTGTGAGAATACGAATCATCAGGAACAACCCGCCCGCGATTAAAATCGGCACAGCGATTTTGCAGATGAATTCAATTCCTTTCGCGAGTCCTTTATAAATAACGATCATATTAACAACGAACGTCAGAATAAAGCAACCGTAAGCGATGCCCAAAGTATTGAAGTGAGAATTTTTGGTAAGCCCCTGGAACGCGCTAAGAAACCCGCCCATTTCTTTTGGATCGGAGATATGAGAATATTTGCCTACGAGAGAAAAAATGCTGTAACCGAGGCACCAGGATTCAAGATAAGTGTAATAGAAAAAAATTACGAGTGGAACAAATAAACCGAGCACCCCGACATATTTCCCCCATTTCTTTTTAGTCACTGCGTCAAAAATTCCAGGCAAACTGCCGTGTGAAAATTGACCGCCGTATCTTCCAAGAGTCCATTCGATCCAACAGAGTGGAATCCCGAGCAGCAGGAAAGAAATAAAGTACGGAATCATAAACGCGCCGCCGCCGTTTTGACACGCCTGGCCCGGGAATCTCAAAAAATTTCCTAAGCCGACGGCGCTGCCTGCAACGGCGAGAATGATACCGATTCTTGAGCCCCATTTTTCACGATTTTGCATAGCGATTTTTTGTTAAGAATTATTAGACCAATAGGACTGATAAGTCCTGATAGGACTTATAAGACCTATTTGCCATCCCGTGGACAATCGACAAAAAATGCTGAATGAAAACAACAATTTCTGTCGATTGAAAGCTAAAGTTCTTATCAAGAAAAATTACATTTTCACGATAATCAGGAATGCGAGAACGAAAACAGCAACCGTTTCAGTAATCCCGAGAACGATAAGGTTATTTGCAAAACCTTTCCCTGTTTCCGCGAAAGCGTCACAAGCAGCCGCAGCTCCTTTGCCCTGATAATAAGCTGATGCGCCGATAGCGAGTCCGCCACAAATACCGGCGCCGAGTTTCAGCATATAATTTTGTGGAGTTGTTTCCGCAACGAGAAATTTTGTGTTCATAAGAATGAACGCGTAAATTGTCTGCGTCAACGGAGC
>JAOZSF010000305.1 GCA_029939815.1 bacterium | reverse complement strand
GTAATTTGTTTTTGCAATGTCAGGTGTGAAAACCATTGTTATTGCCGATGAAGAATAATTGGTTACAGAATAAGGTGCCCCTTCAACAACACTAAACGGAGAAGATAAATTTTGCACGGAACCGGCAAGAACTATGTTGCTGCTGCCATTGCCAACAAAAAATGTAGAAGTAACTGAAAAGCCAACTTGAACAAATCCGAAATCAAGAGTGGAAAGCGGGAGCGAAGTCCACATAACCGGTCGATTAGTAAATGGTTCTTCAAGTTCGCTTTCCCATCTTTGCTGATACTCTTCAAACTCATCATCGATCGCTTTTTGATGCGTTTGTTTCAATTCAGCAGGATCGCCTTCATAAAAAAGTTCTGCGTCATCAACGTAAGTTCCGCTCCAGGATTCACCGCGAAACTCTATTCCTGTAACAAACTTTGTGGTTAAAGTATAAGCGTCCGCACCATCGATCATAATTTTGGCAAATTCACCTGAAGAACAGACGATTTTGATTTCATGCCAGTTAGAAAGCGACATTGGAATTCCGGTATCCTGAATAAGATATTGACTTAAATCCTTGTTTTTATAAGCCGAAGCGAGGACAAATTTTTCGGAATCAAAGGTTGCAAAAGTTTCTGATTCCCAATCGCCAAGCGTAGAAAGAACTTCAGAATGATACTCATCAAAATCTCTATTGGAATCATAATTACTGTACTTTTGAGCATATTTCCCGTTTTCGCCGTAAATAATTAAACCGAAACGGTATAAAGGCGGGCGACCAAAACTACGCCACGGGGTTTTAGCCCCGCGTTTCAACATTATGGAAAAATAACCGTTAGAAAGCGGTGCCGGGAAAAAATGTCTTCCGCAGATATCGGGAGTATTCCCACCAAAAGTATCTGCGCCTGAATAATCATTTATTAATAAAGCTGTGCTGTTAGATATTCCGCATTTTTTTTGAATAGAAGCCGGATTTCGTGAGCTCGGCGTAAAAGTAGTTCTAAATCCCCAACAAGGTTCTAAAGCAAAATTGAAAGTAGCGTGATAAAATTCAGTGTCTCCGGCATTAAAATAATTTTCAAAATCATCTTTGTAGAGCAAGCCGCCTGCTTGTTCAATTTGAACAGGCAAAAGCGGTGGTTTATAATTTTCCAAATGCTTGTTTCTAAATTCCTGACGAACAGCAACATCAAAATCCGGGTCAAGCAACCTTTCGATAACATATCTTTGTTTCCAATAACCAAATCCATCACCGCCGGTACCTCTAAAAACGCATCTGCCTTTTTTATCAAGAATAACATCAACGCCTCTGCCGCCAAAAGAACCTTTGTTTAACTCACCTCTAAATGATTTGCTCCAAAGTCGCATTTGATTAGCGTGGGGTTCCCAAAGTATTTCGTCATAAACATCATCGAAAGCGCCGTAAATAATTTTTGTTTTTGGCTGATTAAGTTCTACCGCCAAATCTTTGCTTACGTCAATAACTTCCATATACTCTCTTCTTTTATCTTCAGCAGAAGTACAAGTGTCTCTGTGCCCGGCATCGTAATCTACTACGCCAATAACAACAACATTAGTGTTATCTTTTAATTCTTTAGCCAAAGTGTAAACTCTGTTAAAAATAGTAGGGCTTAAGGTACCCGATCGCCTGCGAAGTGCACCTTCGTTTGCGTGGTCTCCTTTAACTACTTTTGCGATGTAAATAATTTTGCCTTTGTATTTTTTTGAAACATTAACCAAATTGCCCGGATTTTTCATATCCTCTAAAATCAGGTCATCCAAAACCAATGGACAGTTAAAGTTAAAACTCTTTTTTATCTCCCATTTGTCGTAAAAATCCTTTCTCGGAATTGCGCTTTGTGGTAACTCAACCAGAGGATCGCCTTTTAGTTCCGGCACAATAGATTTATAAATCCATTCTTGTTCTTCGGTAGTGAAATCGGCAGCCGGCGGGTAACTATCGGCATAATTCGCCGCAACGGAAGTTTTGTTAGAATAAAAGATTTCAAAATCATCAATTAGAAAAGACCGGGTCGGGTTTGACTGGTTCATTCTAAAGCCTACCCAGTTGATAACTTCAGAATTTAATTGTCCAAAAGGCTGATTATCGACTTTTATTTTTGCTTTTTGCCCCGGAG
Source organism: bacterium (assembly GCA_029939815.1). GTDB lineage: Bacteria > Auribacterota > UBA3054 > UBA3054 > B51-G9 > B51-G9. The sequence goes on along the minus strand of JAOZSF010000305.1, from coordinate 1,405 downwards.
AGCATTCAACAACAATTTCATGCCAGTCAGAAACAGAGAAATTAATATGACTTGGTTGTGTCATAATAAAATTAGTAACAAAAGTTTCTGATTCCCACTCGCCGGTAGCGAAAAGATGTCCGGCAACAAAATCGGTTCCCGGTTTATCAAAAGTGATGCAAAAAGCGCGGCCGTTGCCGGCTTCTCCTTCTGTAGCTTGGGGATGACGTTTAATATAAAAACGGACGTAGCCATTGCTTAAAGGTTCAGGGAAACGGTGTTGAAGGGGATAAGGAGTCATATTCAAACAGTTATATTCATGGGTGATTTCCGCAGCGGTAGAACCGCTTCTTCCTTCACCTTCCAATAAAGCCGCTTTGACATCAAGGCGGCTTTGCCGTTCATAAGAAAATCCCCAGCGGGGTTGTAATTTGAAATCATGATTATCAGCATAACCTTCAAAATCGTCTTTCAGAAAAATCCCTTCAGCTGTAACATTAGTAACCGGCAGGACTCTGCTTTTAGAGCCGGCAAATTCTATTCGGGTCGCTGTTTCATAACTCGGCGACAAAATTCTGTTTACAAGATGTTTGTAAGTATGATAAGAAAAACCGGAGTAATGTTCATAACCGCGAAACACAATTTTATTGTTTTTATCTTTCAGGCATGAAATATCCGGGTACGTATGTCCGGGGATTTTAAGCCCGATATATTGGGTGAATGCGGATTTGAAACTAGAACCTGACGGTTTTACAAATTTATTGGTCTCTATCATTAAAGGGCATGGAAAAGATGTTTCGGCTGCGTAATCAACAGCATTGGAAATGTTTTGTTCTACATCATCATTTTTTTTCGGAAGCCAAACACCGTAAACAGCAACGTTGCTTGCAGAAAATTCGTTATAAAATCTTGTTAAATTATCGACAGCGTGGTTAGCATTTGTCGCTTCCGGAAGTTCCCAGTTTTCGCCGTGGCGACTGTCTTCAGGATTTACCGCTACCAAAACTACTATTTGGTTAGTGTTATCTACATTGATATTAGAAACGGTTCTGTCGTTGACGTTCAAGAGTTCAAGCGTGCAGCCTTGTTCTTGCGGGAAGTCAAAGATGTCGAAATTAAACGCTCCGAAATGAGTTTTAATCGGTTGGCGGAGTTTAGCGGAGATGTTGGAACTTATTTGCGCGTCCGTTAAAGCGTCAGCGAAAGTTGCTGTTAAAGCAGCGAAAATAGCTGTTAAGATTGTGATTTTTAGTTTGTTGTACATAAGTTTTAAGGTTTAAAGGTTTAAAGGTCTAAAGGTTAAAATAATATTTCTTATCAGCAATGAAATAACATGTACTCATGGTCATCACTAATTTTTTTGACCACGGACTACACAGACTACACGGACAAGAGAAAATAATTCAATACTTAAATAATCTAAAGA
>JAOZSF010000304.1 GCA_029939815.1 bacterium | reverse complement strand
CTATTGAAAAAAAAAGGCGAAATCGTTATCATTTATATTAATATTAGTCACTTAAATATGAAAAAATTACTACCCACAGATACACTTGATGAATTAATAAATCTGCAGGCTGATAAATTCCCTGACGATGTCTTTTTGATTTTTAACGGCAGGAGTTTTACTTACAGCAATATTAATTCAAAAATCAGCATAGCGGCTGAAGCATTGAAAAGAATTACCGATGTTTCAGGAAAGTTCATCGCACTTATCTGCGGGAATACTCCGGAGTTTGTTGTAGCCTATTTCGCGATCCTCCGCGCGGGAGGTAAAGTTGTGCCGATTAATCCGCGTCTTGGCACTGAAGAGGTAAAACATATTTTACAGGACACGTGTTCGCGATTTGTTATTCATCCGAAGAATATGGATGTGAAGATTCCGGGTGAAAAAATACCGCTGATGAATAATGACGGAATATGTATCGAAATTACTGTTTCAGAAATTCCTTTCGGGAATCCCGACTTTAAAACCGATATATCCGATACCGCGGTTTGTATTTATACTTCCGGTACTACCGGTAAACCAAAAGGCGCGCTGCTTTCGCATGAAGCTATAATGCATAATGCGAGAATGTGTGTTGACGGATTAGAATCAAGAGAAAAAGTAGAATGTTTTGTCGGCGTGCTGCCGCTGTTCCATGCTTTTTCCGCCTCGGCATGTCTCATGCATACAATTTATACCGGAGGGCGTTTGCTCATTATAGAGCAGTTCCGACCATTGGATGTTTTAAAACAAATGAGCGAGTGCAACGCAACTGTGTTTCTCGGCGTTCCGGCTATGTATGCCGTCATGGCGAAAGTGGAAACTCCGCCTGAACTCCCTTATTTAAGACAGTGTGTTTCCGGTGCGGCGCCATTACCGAAAACGGTTTTTGACGCTTTTTATAAAAAATTTAACATTAAAATATGCGAAGGGGACGGGCCAACGGAATGTGGTCCGGCTACATCTATAAATCCGCTGAGCGGAAAAGTCAAAGTCGGTACTATAGGAGTTCCGCTTTGTGATGTAGAAATGAAAATTGTCGATGATAATGAAATTGAATTGCCGAATAACGAAATCGGTGAAATTATAGTTAAAAGCCCGTCAAACTTTTCAGGTTATCTTAATAAACCTGATGAAACGGCAGAAACGCTTAAAAGCGGATGGGTTTTCACAGGTGATCTCGGCTTTAAAGATGATGACGGTTATTTTACGATAGTTGACAGAAAAAAAGATATGCTCCTCGTTGGCGGATTAAATGTTTATCCCGGCGAAATTGAAGAATACCTCCGCGAACATCCCGGAATTGAAGATGTTGCTGTTGTCGCTAAAGATTGCGGGTTAAGAGGGGAAATCCCGGTTGCTTTTATTGTAACTCTAAACGGAGAAAATTTATCGTTTGCTGACATTAAAGAATTTCTGAAAAATAAAATCGCAAATTATAAAATACCAAAAGAAATTATTATTACCGATGCCTTGCCACGCAACGCGACCGGTAAAGTGCAGAAGAAACTCCTTAGAGAGCAAATCAACCAACCAACTGCAGAATAATGAAAATAAAAATTATAACAGCAATTTTGATATCGTTTCTTTGTATCGCTTTTATGGCGTGTGATAAGAGCGCTTGCTGCCCACCGAAAGTAAATCCGCCTCAAACCCCAAAAAGCAAACCGGGGATTTATGTCGAAAACGGCGTTTTCATGCGGAAAGGCAAACCTTATCGCGGAATCGGCGTTAATTATTTCGACGCTTTTTATCGCGTGCTGAAAAATTCTAACGATACTTCTTATGTGCAGGGGTTTGAACAATTGAACAAAGCAGGCATTCCTTTTGCCCGGTTTATGTGTGGTGGATTCTGGCCTGTTGAAAATAAATTATATTTCTCTGATAAAAAGGCGTATTTTAATTTACTCGACAATTTAGTGAAATCAGCAGAAAAAAATAACATCGGTCTGATCCCTTCGCTGTTCTGGTATTTCGCTACTGTGCCGGATTTGATGAAAGAACCGATGGATCAGCTTGGAAATCCTAAAAGCAAATCTATCGCTTTTATTAAGCAATACACTAAAGAAATTGTTACACGTTATAAATATTCTCCCGCCATTTGGGGATGGGAACTCGGTAACGAATATAATCTCGGTATCGATCTGCCTAACGCTTCGTCCCACCGCCCGTGGGTTTGGCCTAATCTCGGTACCGCCACAAACAGAACTGAACGTGATGAAATGACATCTCAACAAATGCTTATTGTTATGGATGAATTCGCGAAAACTGTCCGCAAATATGATAAAATAAGAATGATCTCTACAGGAAATGCCGTGCCGCCGTGGTATGCTTATCATAATACTTTGAACCGCAGCTGGGATGTGGATACAGTTGAGCAGTACAAAGAGATACTTTTGCGTGACAATCCGAATCCGTTTAACACTATTTCCGTTCATATTTATCCTTTGAAAGATAAAAAATATGCCGCGCGCGCTAAGAGCGTTTCTGAACTTATCAAAGTAACTCAGGAAACTGCGTTAAAAGTAAAAAAACCACTTTTTCTCGGGGAGTTCGGTTGCCCGATAAGTTTTGGTGATGAAGTAAAACAGGTTTATATGGAATTTATTAACGCAATCGAAAAATATAATGTTCCATTGGCGGCATTATGGGTTTTCGATATGGAAGGTCAGAAAAAAGACTGGAATGTGAATTTTAAAAATAATCGCGCTTTTATGCTCGATGAAATATCTAAAGCAAATAAAAAAATTAACCTACAGACAAATTAAAAATAATGAAAACTTATAAAAAACAGGTTATCGTAGCGCTCGATGTCAGCAATAAAAATAAAGCTGCTCTGCTCTTTGATGAACTCGGACCTGATGCCGCAGCTCTTAAAATAGGTCTCGAAATGTTTATCCGTTTCGGTCCGGAAATTGTTAAAGAAGCCGTTGCACGCGGAGCGAAAATTATGCTTGACCTAAAACTTCATGATATCCCAAATACCGTGCAAAGGGCTGCTGCTAATGTTTCGCTGCTCGGCGCGGAATTATTAACTATTCACACTACAGGCGGACTGGAAATGATGAAGGCGGCACGGCGAGGTGTGGAAGAAGCTGAAAAAAATGCCGGTGTTAAAGGGCCGAAATTACTCGGCGTTACTGTCCTCACAAGCATCAGTGAAGAAGCTATGAAAAACGAACTTGGTGTAACAAAATCAGTTGAGGAACAGGTCGTTGCTCTCGCTTTATTGGCAAAAGAAGCCGGACTCGACGGCGTTGTCGCTTCGCCAAAAGAAATTAAATCTATTAGAAAAGCTTGCGGTGATGACTTTTTAATCGTTACTCCGGGAATCCGTCCCGTCGGCTCGTCCGCGGACGACCAGAAAAGAATTTGCACGCCGGAACAAGCAATTGCCGATGGCGCAGATTATCTTGTAATCGGCAGACCGATCCTCCAAGCGGATAACCCGAAAGAAAAATTAATTGAAATAGCCGAAAACTTAAATAAATAAGCCGTGAATTTAATAATGGAGGGACGCTGTCCTCAGCG
>JAOZSF010000303.1 GCA_029939815.1 bacterium | reverse complement strand
TCGGCATTTTCACTTGCTGAAAGTGAGGGTAAGCCGATATTTCTATCAATAGGATATTCAGCATGTCATTGGTGTCACGTGATGGAAGAAGAATCTTTTGAAAATGAAGAAATCGCAAAACTTCTTAATGATAATTTCATAAGCATAAAAGTCGATCGCGAGGAAAGACCCGATGTTGACCAGGTTTATATGGCGGCTGTGCAGATGTTAACCGGCAGCGGCGGCTGGCCGTTATCAGTCTTTCTAACGCCGGATTTAAAACCCTTTTACGGTGGGACGTATTTTCCTCCCGAAGATAAATACGGTCGGCCGGGATTTAAGACAGTTTTAACTGAAATTGCCAAGGCATGGAAGAACGATAAAAAGAATATTGAATTAAGCGCAAATTCTTTAACAATCACTTTAAAAAATATTGCTAAAGCTAAGAACATCGAGGAGGAAGCCGTAACAGGTTTACCATTTAAAAAAGCAGCGGATGATTTGAGATCATCTTTTGATTCGAAATGGGGCGGATTTGGCGGGGCACCGAAATTTCCTCCGTCCGGTAAACTTCTTTTTCTTCTCCGCCAATATAAAAATACCGGCGATAAGTCTTTGCTTAATATGGTTACAACAACTCTCGATAAAATGTCTGCGGGCGGAATGTACGATAAAATTGGCGGTGGTTTTCACAGATATTCAGTTGATAAAAAATGGCTTGTTCCACATTTTGAGAAAATGCTTTATGATAATGCACTGTTGAGCGCAGTTTACATTAACGCTTTCCAAGTCACACACAATCCCGAATATAAAAAAATAGTAAATGAAACGCTTAACTATGTTGAAAGAGAAATGACAGCGCCAAACGGCGGATTCTACAGTTCACAGGACGCGGACAGTGAAGGTGAAGAAGGATTGTATTATGTCTGGACACCTGAGCAAATTGAAGAAATACTTGGCAAGAAAGGCGCGCAGATTTTCAACAAAACATTTGGATTCACTGAACATGGAAACTTTGAAGGTAAAAATATCCCTCGACTATCCGGAAAATTATCCGATGCAAATCAAATAAATAAAATGGTGGAAAAATTGAGAGAAGCACGCGAAAAACGTGTTCCGCCAGCGAAAGACACAAAAATTATTACCGCATGGAACGGACTTATGATATCCGCGTTTGCAAGAAGTGCTGCGGTATTTGATAACGACAAATTTTTAAGAACCGCGCAAAACTCCGCTGATTTTATTTTATCGAATTTATTTAATGACGAGATTTTATATCACTCATATTCCAAAAATAAGAAAAGCGGGCCCGGTTTTCTCGATGATTATGTTTATATGATTGAAGCTTTGGTAGATTTATATGAAGCTGATTTTAATATTAAGTGGCTGAATAACGCGGAAAAGATTGCTGATATTTTAATATCAGGTTTCTGGGATGAAAAAGCTGATTGCTTTGCTTATGCAAGTGATGCGCATAAGCATTTACAGGCGAAATTTAAGCCGTCTTATGATCGGTCAATTCCGTCAGGTAACGCTATCGCTGCAATGGCATTACAAAAACTATCTGTGTTGATTGGGAAAAAAGAATACAAGAAAAAAGCGGAAGCGATAATGAAGCGATTTCAATCAGAGATAAAGAGATCGCCTACGGCATTTAGTTTTATGTTATGCGCGATGGATTTTTATTTGCAGGGAGCGGAGGAATTTGCTATAATAGGCGAAGATAATGCGAAATCGGTATTTTCGGTGATTTATAATTTTTATTTACCGAATAAAATTATTGCTTTTTCTAAAGATGGTAGTAAAGAAACTTTACCGTTACTTAAGAACAAGAAATCACTTAATGGCAAAACAACCGTGTATATGTGTAAAGATTATCACTGCGAAGCGCCAATAACTTCAATAGAAGAACTTAAAAAAACATTAGCCAAATGAGCCAAAAAAAAGAAATAAAGCTTCAGGGATTGCCTATTAGCGATGGAATAGTTTGCGCAACTGTATGCTTGCTTAATAATGACAGGCACACACAATCTTCATGTACAAGAATTTTACCTGAGAATGTCGGGCAAGAAAAAAAGCGGCTTGTGTTGGCAATTGAACAGGTATCTTTGAAGTTTGATAATCTTCAAAAACAGGTGAGTTCGAAAATTGGAAAAGGAGAAGCGGAAATTTTTTCCGCATTGAAATTTATGTTGACAGATCCTACGGTTACGAAAAAGCTTTTTACAGCGATAGAGAAAAATCTTTGTAGCGCTGAATCAGCTGTGTTTCTCGTATTTGATAAGTTTATCGAGCAATTTAAAAGCATAGACGATAAATATATAAAAGAGCGCGTTACGGATATTACCGATATAAAACAACACCTGATAAATGAACTCGCAAATGAAAAAGATAATTTTAAATGTAAAGGAGTCGGTACCTGCGAACATGGCCATAACAGAATAGTTGTCGCTGAAGAATTGACCCCTACAATCACCTGTAATATAGATGTTGACGCAACACTTGGTTTTATAAGCGAACGTGGAGGGAAAACTTCTCACGCCGCAATCTTATCCCGCGCGCTTGGGATTCCAGCGGTAACGGGAATACCTGATATATTTAAAACTATTAATTGCGGGACAGAGATTTTACTGAACGGTTTTACCGGAGAAGTTGTTCTATGGCCTTCTGAGGAAACCAAGTCTCAAATAGAAGCTCAAAATCTTCAAATTCCTGACGGTAAAATTGATAACAAATCAATTCCGGGATTTAAAATAATGGCAAATATAAGCAGTTCTAAAGAAGCTTATAAAGCGCTTGAATTCAATGCGGACGGAATAGGTCTTTATAGAACTGAAATGGAGTTTATTGCTGAAGAATCTGATTTAAACGAAGATATTCAATATCAGAAATATGCTGAAGTTGTTAAAACAATGAACGGAAATATTTCATATTTCAGATTGCTTGATGTTGGCGGTGATAAAGAAATGCCATTCTTAAATATTCAAAAAGAAAATAATCCTCAACTCGGTTGTCGCGGCGCAAGATTCTTGAAAAGACGTCCCGAACTCCTTGAAATACAAGCAAGAGCTATCGCCCGCGCATCGGTTCACGGTCCGATTGGGGTGATATATCCTATGATAGTCTCATGCGAACAATTTCTTGAATTGAGGGAGATGTTTAACAAAGCGATTCAGGATGTTCCCTGTGGGGAACTTTTGCATGGTCCGATGTTTGAAGTTCCATCAGCATGTTTTGTCGCTGATGACTTATTTGAGATAGCTGATTTTGCAAGTGTTGGAACTAATGACCTTTTTCAATATCTGTTTGTGCTCGATAGGGGAAATGAACAGCTTGCCGATGAATATAATCCTGACCATCCGATTTTATGGAATATTTTAAAGTCATTAAATCAATCAGCGAAAAAGCATAACAAACCACTTTCGATTTGTGGCGCTATTGCAAGCGATAAACGGTATATTCCCAAATTAATAGATGCCGGATTTAAAATTTTCGGCGTTGCAATTCCGGCAATATCGTCTGTTCGACAGGCGATTAGGGAGATAGTTAATAGTTAGTAGTTAGTAGTTAGTAGTTA
>JAOZSF010000302.1 GCA_029939815.1 bacterium | reverse complement strand
GGAGTAATGCTACAATTTTTTCAATATATTTTTCAGTTTTCAGCTGCGAGTTTTTTTACTTTCAGAATTTGTTGTTTTAATACCGGAATGTCTTTTTTAACAACAACCCAAATTTTCTCAGTATCTACACCAAAATATTCATGAATTAAAACATCTCGAAGTCCGGCAATTTTTCTCCATTCTATTTCTGGAAACTTATCTCTAAAATCTTGAGGAATATTTTTAACAGCTTCGCCAATTATTTCCAATCTTCTTATGACAGCATCTTGTATTATCAATTCTTTTTCAAATTTAATTTGATCAATATTGTTAGTGAATTTTTCGATATTTTTAACTGAATCAATAATATCTCCTATGAATAACATCACATTCTTTTTCATAACAACCTCACTTCGCTATTTAGAATAGTATCCCTAATAAGAGGTTTTATGGTTTTATATTCGACCAAATCTACTGATTTTCCGGTTTCATCTTCAATATTTAATTTAATATCAATAAAGTCTAAAAGACTAAAGTTTTTGTCTTTGATTTCTACAAGCAAATCAATATCACTATTTTCGTCATAATCTCCCCGCGCATAACTTCCAAAAAGACCGGCTCGTGTTATGCCGTATTTTTTAAGAACAGGGATAATTATATTTTTTATATTTTTTAAATCTTCTTTCATAATTTTCCAAAACAGATTTTAAGAATATTTAATTTACTGATTATAATATTTTAAAATCCTAAAGTCAATGCCACATTTCACACCGGGAAGATTTTTTTTTCACGAAGTAATGCTACTATTTTTTCAACGGATTCTTCAATTGAAACTTTATCCATTTTTAAATGTAATGCCGGATTCTCTGACGGTTCGTAAGGGACATCTATTCCAACAACATTTTTCAGTTCACCATCGCGAACTTTTTTGTAAATTCCCGTTGTGTCATTTTCTTCACACCATTCTACCGGCGCATCAGCATAAATTTCGACAAACATTTCTTCACCGATTATTTCGGAAATCTGTTTACGGATTTCAATTGACGGGGAAACAAATCCGGCAATTGTAATCTGTCCGTTAATATTTAAAATGTGGGAAATTTCTGCCACACGGCGTAAATGTTCGGCACGACTTTCAGAATCAAATCCTAAATCACGGTTTATTCCCTTGCGGACAGTTTGACCGTCAAGTAAAGTGCATGTTGCTCCCATATCAAAGAGTCGCCGTTCAAGCGCGTAAGAAAGTTTCATTTTCCCTGAACCTGTAAGTCCGGTGATCCAGATTGTTGCGGGTTTCTGACCGTAACGCTCAATTCTTTCTTCCGCTTTCACAAAACTTTCGCGTGAAGAAGCGGTTTCGACTTCTGATTTTTCGTCAGCAATTCTTGTCGGTAAATTATCTGCGTCTTCGCGTTCGATAATCATTCCCGCGGCAACTGTATTATTAGTCATTGTATCGACAATAATAAAATTCCCTGTGCTTCGGTTTTTGGCATAAGCGTCGTACATCAAAGGTGTAGTTGCCGTAAAAACAACTCTGCCGATTTCGTTTAAGTTAAGCGGCTGTGACTCGACTTTATTCATTGAATTGACATCAATTCTGTATCTCACATTGTCAATTCGTGTGCTTACCATTTTGGTTGACTGCTTGATAAGATAAGGTTTGTTAATGTCCATCGGTTCATCGCCCATCCAGACAACCATTGCTTCAAATCTGCGTTCGATTTTCGGCAGATTATGTTTATGAACGAGCATATCTCCGCGGCTAACATCGACTTCATCTTCAAGAGTAACAGTAACAGCCATTGGCGGGAATGCTTCATCAATTTCTCCTTCGAAAGTGATTATAGATTTCACTTTGGAAGTTTTTCTCGAAGGAAGAATCATTACTTCATCACCTTTACGGATAACTCCGGAAGCTACTGTTCCGCAGTAACCTCTAAAATTCAGATTTGGTCGTAGAACATATTGAACCGGGAAACGTAAATCAATAAGATTTCTGTCACTCGCGATATGCACATCTTCGAGATAAGCGAGCATGGGCGCGCCTTTAAACCAAGGCATATTTTCGCTTCTGTCAACCACGTTATCGCCTTTAAGCGCTGACATGGGAAGAAAATAAATATCATTAACTTCGAGTTTGGCGGCAAAAGCGGTATAATCGTCTTTAATTCTTTCAAATACTTTCTCGTCATAATCAACGAGATCCATTTTATTGATACAAACAATCAAATGCTTAATTCCGAGTAAACTCGCGATGAATGAATGACGTTTTGTCTGCGGCATGACTCCGTGACGGGCATCAATCAGAATCACTGCAAGATTACATCCCGATGCGCCGGTTGCCATGTTGCGTGTATACTGTTCATGTCCCGGTGTGTCGGCGATAATAAAATTTCTTTTATCGGTAGAAAAATATCTGTAGGCAACATCAATGGTAATCCCCTGCTCTCTTTCAGCTTTTAGTCCGTCGGTAAGCAAAGCGGGATCGAAATCATCATCGGTAGTTCCGTGAACAGCCGAATCTTTCAGCACAGCGGCAAGCTGATCTTCATAAATCATTTTCGAATCATAAAGCAGTCTGCCGATTAAAGTCGATTTACCATCGTCAACACTTCCGGCTGTGAGGAAGCGGAGCATATCTTTTTGCTCGTGGAGTTTAAGATACGCATCAATATCTGTTTTTATAAGTTCTTGTTTGTACATATTTCAAAAAAAATTTAATATTCAATACTCAATACGCCACGGGCGCACTTTTAAAGCAGAAATTTTCCTAATGCAATAACATGTACTCATGGTCATGATAAAGTGTATAACTTTGATATTGATTATTGAATATTGAGTGTTGTTAATTGTTAAAAGTACCCATCCCTCTTCTTTTCTTCCATTGATGCCGCGCCGTCAAAATCGATCACACGCCCCTGCCGTTCAGATGAAGTCGCGAGCAGCATTTCCTGGACAATTTTCTGTAATGTGTCTGCTTCAGATTCCACCGCGCCGGTTAAAGGATAACAGCCCAAAGTACGGAACCGGACTTTTTTCATCATTGGTTTTTCTCCCGGCTCAAGCGGAAGTCGGTCATCGTCAACGAGAATCAAAGTTCCGTTTCGTTCAACGACGGGACGCACATCGGCGTAATAGAGTGGCACGATAGGGATTTCTTCCATTTGGATATAGAGCCAGATATCGAGTTCGGTCCAATTTGACAGAGGGAAAACTCGAATGGACTCGCCTTTATTAATTTTGCAGTTATAAAGGTTCCACAATTCCGGGCGTTGATTTTTCGGGTCCCACTGATGAAATTCATCACGGAAACTGTAAATTCTTTCTTTAGCTCTCGACTTTTCTTCATCACGGCGCGCTCCGCCGAATGCAGCGTCAAATCCATAATGATTCAGTGCCTGCTTTAATCCCTCTGTTTTCATAACACGGGTGTGCGTTTCCGAACCGTGGTCAAACGGATTTATATTTTGTTCAATGCCGTCAGGATTTGTCCACACGATCAAATTCAAATCAAGTTCTTTTTTTATATTTTCGCGGTATTCTATCATCTCGCGGAATTTCCATCGCGTGTCAACATGCATCA
>JAOZSF010000301.1 GCA_029939815.1 bacterium | reverse complement strand
AATCCACTAATCCACTAATCCACTAATCCCCCCTCCCCATGCTTTCAAGATGTTATTCTTTCACAACTATCGGTATTGACTCGGCGCCTGTCGAAGTTGAAATCGATTTGAGAAAAGGAGGTCAGGAAGCTTTTACATCAATTGTCGGATTGCCGGATACCGCAGTAAAAGAGAGCAAAGAGAGACTTTTTTCCGCAGTTACCAATTCAGCTTTCAAATTTCCGAGAAAAAGAATCCTCATAAATCTTGCTCCCGCAGATATTAAAAAACATGGTCCCGTTTTTGATCTGCCTATGGCAATTGGAATCCTTATCGCCTCTGAACAACTTCAACCACCACCGGAAAAAAGTGTCGCCTTTATAGGCGAACTCGCTCTCGATGGATCAGTTCGACCGGTAAGAGGGGCGCTTTCAGTTGCTATCGCTGCCCGTGCAGCCGGATTTCCACGATTAATTGTTCCCAGAGAAAACGCGATTGAGGCAGGACTCGTGCCGGGAATTGACGTCTTTGCTGTCGGCTCGCTTGGACAAGCGGTAAAACTGATTGAATCTCCGGCTGAGTTTGAACCTGTAAGGATTGACTGTGAAGAACTTTTCAGACAAAATCATAACTACGAAATAGATTTTAAAGATATTAAAGGGCAGGAGCACGCTAAAAGAGCTACTGAAATTGCAGTGGCAGGCGGACATAATATGATCCTTATCGGTCCGCCCGGCTCAGGTAAATCAATGCTCGCGAAAAGAATCGCCACGCTTATGCCGGAAATGTCGCTCGAAGAGGCAATCGAAACTACAAGAATTCATTCCGTTCGCGGCTTGCTGAACACAAACCACCAACTCATTGCCACACGACCTTTCCGCACACCGCATCACACAATTTCAGATGTCGGTTTGATTGGTGGTGGAGCAAATATTGAGCCGGGCGAAGTTTCTCTTGCAAACAATGGAGTTCTTTTCCTTGATGAGTTCCCGGAATTTTCACGCCGCGTGCTTGAAGTTTTACGGCAGCCGCTTGAAGGCGGAAATGTTACTATTTCCAGAGCGGCCGGCACACTAACTTTCCCGGCAAAATTCATGCTTATTGCCGCAATGAATCCATGCCCGTGCGGTTATCTTTCTCATCCTACAAAAAGCTGCACGTGCAGCACGCGGCAAATTTCAAATTATCGTTCGAAATTAAGCGGTCCTTTGCTTGACAGAATTGATATTCATGTCGAAATGCCTGCGGTTGATTATCGCGATCTTGTTGATAAACGGGAAGGAGAATCATCGGAAACAATTCGTGACAGATGCAGAACAGCACGTGGAATTCAGCATAAACGATTTACGAGTTTGAAAATTAATTGTAACGCGAGAATGAATAATGCGGCAATTAAAAAGTTCTGTCAACTTGGTGATGAAGCGCAAAATGTCCTCAAAATGGCGGTCGAAGAACTCGGCTTCTCGGCAAGAGCGTATCATCGCGTTCTCCGCGTAAGCAGAACAATTGCTGATATGGATAAATCGGAAAACATTAAACCTGAACATGTGCTTGAAGCGGTGCAGTACAGAAATCTTGACAGGAGCCAATGGCACGATTTTTAATTTTTAATTGAAACCGCATTTTTGAAAGTTTAACGGGCAGCAATCGACATTTTTTGTCGACTGCAAACAACAAAAAATGTCGATTGAAAATCCGCAAATTTGTCCATTGAGTCCATTAATAAAAATATGGCTGAAAATAAAAGAAAAAATCCCGAAATTACTATCGCGTTTCTAAACTATAATACCGCGGATGATCTTATCCGCGCGATTGATAGTGTGCCGGAAGCGTGCGGTAATATTGATTATCATGTTACGGTTATTGATAACTGCTCAACGGATGATTCTGTTGAACGGTTAAGGAAATATAATGATAAACTTGATATTCTCGCTTTAAAAAATAATTTCGGCTTCGCTGCCGGTTTCAATAAGATTTTTTCTCATATAAATACTCCGTATTATTTTCTGCTTAACTCTGATATTGTTCTTTCATCGGGATGCGTTGAAAAAATACTTGCAAGAGTTAAAGAAAACCCGAAAATAGGTGTTGCAGGCGTTAAACTCATTCGCGAAAACGGTTCCCCGCAAACTTCTTTCGGGAAGTTTCCCTCGCTTGCAAGTGAATTGATCAACCGATCACTATGGCAGAAGAACTACGCGAAAAGAATCACCGATAACGGACAACGGATTATGAGTCATGATTCCTCACTCTCCGATGTTTCCAAAAATCCGGCGTTTTATAATGTCGATTGTATTATCGGTGCGGCAATGTTCCTCCCACGGTCAACTTTTGAAAAGATAGGAGGGATGGATGAAGATTTTTTCTTTTTTCTGGAAGAAACTGACTGGTGCAAGAGAATTCAGAATGCGGGACTTATTGTTGCTCATTTTCCGGATATTGAGATTGTTCACTTGCAGGGTAAATCAGCAAATAAAGTTCCTGTAAAAGCGAGAGTAGAATTTCACCGTTCAAGACTGCATTATTTTAAAAAACATTACGGAACTATTGCTGTTGCAATATTGTGGATTGGCAGTCTTCTGCGATTAATAATTAACTGTACCGCGATGCTTTTCTTGACAATTCTTACATTCGGTAAATCAAAAAAACAAAAAAATAAAATGAAACTTTATGCCGGCGTTTTAATCTGGTATCTAAAAGGCTGCCCGAAAAGCGGGGGACTAAACTCTAATGTTGAATGATGAATGATGAATGATGAATGATGAATGATGAATTAACTTTTAACCTTAAAACCTTAAAACCTTAAAACTTTCTTTGATTATGTACAAAAATATTCTTTTCGATATAGGTAATGTTCTTATTAAGCTTGAACAGGAAAGAGCTTTTAAAAAACTCGCTAAATATATGAACCCGTTGACCGCTATGCTTATCTGGGCAAAAAAAGACGAGTTTATGAAAGACATCCGGCAGGAACAGAATTTACTCGAGACGGGTAAGATGACAATTCAGCAGTTTTTCTCACGATTGAAAGGGAAAATAGGATTGAAGATGGATTTTGAGCAGTTTGAAGATGCCTGGTGTTCAATGTTTTCGCTTAACGAAGATGTTGTACAATTTGCCGGAAAGTTATCACAAAAGTATAAAGTTTACCTTTTGTCAAATACAAATGAAACTCATATAAATCATCTTTATAAAGAGTTCAAGGTATTCGATTTTGTCAGTGGGACCGCGCTATCTCACGAGCTTGGAGTTTTGAAACCATCACCGGATTTTTTTCATAAAGCGTTGGAGAAACTCGATATCAAAGTTGAAGAATCTGTTTTTGTAGATGATTCGGAGGTTAACGCGAAAGCGGCAAATGAAGTTGGAATAACCGCCTTTAAATTTGACAATTTAGAGAAATTAAAAAAAGATTTCAGTGAAGCGGGAATTGATTATTAATTTGAATTTTTAAGTTTTTTTCTTCGTACCTTTCGTGTGCTTCGTGGTTAAGTTTTATTTTTTTACCACAGAAATCACAGAGAAATTTACTCAATTATTTTGCCAATAGAGTAAGGGAAGGGATTTTATTCCCTTACCCTCCTCGTCAAAC
>JAOZSF010000300.1 GCA_029939815.1 bacterium | reverse complement strand
CTAAGACACCAAGGCTCGAAGTTTTATTATTTTAATATTTTTTCGTGGTTATTAGTGTCTATTCGTGGTTAAATTTTTTAATTTCTATTTTCCCCTCCAGAACTTCACAAAAAGGTTTTCCGTTTTTTATTCCCGCGTTTCCCCATCCGGAATCAGTTGCAAAGAAAAATGAGCAGTCACCTTTCACCTTTGGCGCTATGGTCATTGTTTTTGATACGGCGTCATAACTTATTCCGCTGATTGCCCGGAGCAAAGCATAACTCGCCATTGCTCTCGCATAAAAATGCCCGCATTCCATCTCGTCAAACGGGTTGCGATATTCTCCTGTGTATCTTTTTCGCGCAGTTTTAACAATTGCGAGTCCTTCATCAACAAAACCGTTTTTTATCAGATGTGATGCAACCTGATATTCAATCCCCGTCCAAACTTCATTTGAATAAATAAACGGCAAACTTAATTCATCATCATTCGGCCAGGTGCAGAGCAGTAATCCGCCGTCATTTCCAAGAGCGAAATGAGGTCGCTGGGGGTTTGAATGCTTTTTGAGATTATTTTTAAAGTTATATTTGTAAATAGATTTCAAATGGCTGATGATTTTATCTTTATCCATAATACCATCCAAGCCGGCAAATTCCGCGAGCCAGTCCCCTATTATTCCGTCTGATAAGCATCCGTTTCCATACTGATATTTTGGTCCTTCTTTTTCCAACAATTCTTTTGCTTCGGGAGTGTTATAACTGCACCAATGAGCCATTGCCGTTTCCGGATTTGCGACAAGATTTTTCCATTTAATTTTTTGGATAAAATATTCTCCGTTAAAAAGAGATTCGTTGGCAACTTTATATCCCAAATCAAATAGGTTTTGATAAACTGCTACATCTTCTCCAAGTTCCTTTCCCATTTCAATTACAGCTTTTAAAGCTCCGAGGTAAAAACTTGAAATCATACCGTTATGACCCCAAAAAGCAATGTCGTAAGTATTATGCTGCGGCTCTTCCGGCAATCCTGTTTGATTAGGATCCCAGTATTTTATTGAGAAATCCATAGAAGATTTAACCGGAATCCACATTTTTTTTAGCCATTCTTCATCACCGCATATTTTCCATTCACGGAAAACTTTTATTATGCCGCCAAGCTGCCCGTCGGCCGCCGGTAAATTATCAGTATCCGGCATTTTTTCAATAGGCAGATTAACTCTGAAATGCTGCGAACCGTTTGGACGTTGTGCATCAAAGAATTCCGTTTCGCGGAGTCCGCGCTCGAGGTCGGGAAATAAATGCGGAATAGATTGCGCGTAGTTCCATACATGAGTACACGTTCCGGGACATGAGCCGACGGTTTCATTACAACCTTCCCAACCCCACAATCTGCCGTCATGCTGCCGGAGAATTGTTGGAGATTTTAGGATTGCGAGGTTTGAAGAAACAGCATCAAGAATTTCTTTGGGCAAAGAAGAAGAAGCTAAACTTTCAGCGAATTTTTTGCTTTTATCTTTTAATTTATTATAGTTTTCAACTGAATAACTCAGTAGTTCGTGAAAATCTGAAAACTTTGCTGAATACCACGGCTTGTAATAATTTCCGGTGTTCGATTGTTTAGAATCAATTCCTGCGACAGTAGCGCATTGGCTGCTAATATTACTTTTAGGGATGAACCAATTAAGTAAAAGTTTAACAGTTTTTTTCTTGTTTGGAGCAAGGTGAATTGGAACGAAAATAGACCCGCCCGGTGATTGTTTTTCATCATTTTCCGGGAAAGCATCTTTTTCAATTAATTCACCTGAACATACATCTTTCCATGCGAGAGTTATGGCGTCAAACCAATCCCCTCTAAACCAGGCTGGATTTAAGAAACATTTATCATTTAAAATTGCAGCTGAGAAATATCCTTCTTCCCATTCTGCATTTTCGCTTGGTTTCTGAACAAAGATCAAAGAGTTATTTTTTTTAAGAACTTTTGAATTAAAGGTTTTATTTCTATGATACAAACCTGCAAGATTTTCTGAATTGAAGGAATAAGTTGCTTCGATTGGTTTATCAGTCTTATTTTCAAAAGTGTATTCAATTCCGGCAAAAGGCAAAGAACTGTCATCAGCATTTCCCGGAATGAAAGGGCTCCACGCGGTGATAGAGACATTCAAAGGAAAGTCATCATCTGCAAGAGAGATTTTAGCGAATGGGAATTCCGGTTCAAAACAGCATTTATCAAAACGAGGAAGGCCGTGATAATCACTTCCCCATTTTAAAACCATATCGTGAGTATATACGGGTGGAATCGCGCCTTCCAACACGAGAGTTTTATTTTTTTCACCTTTAACACATATCGCGGAAAATTGAGAAGCGTCGCCTTCCAAATTCGGAGTATGTCTTAAAGAAACGTTTGTAAAAGCTCCGTAACCGGTAATCGGAATCATTCCTGCGCCAAGCCCTCCCAGGGGAAAAGCGATATAATTTAATTGATTATTTTTATATTTCATAGTGAGAACATTATATTATAATTACCAAAATAATAACATAGAAAAAACAATCAAAAACTAACATCTGTTGTTAATGTTTGTTTTTTTGACGGAATTCCGATGGACTGACCCCAACCATTCGTTTAAAAGTCCTTGAAAAATGGAAAGAATCGCTATAGCCTAATTCATCAGCAATTTCATAGATTTTCATTCGTGACAGTTGTAGTCTTCTGGCGGCAAACCTGATTTTTTGCAATTCAATCCATTGGTGAGGATTCATGCCAAGATTTTGCTTGAAAATTTTTGTAAGATAACTTTCACTGCAGCTGGCTGCGTTAGCCAAGTCGATGACATGCAGATTTGAGCCGAGATTTTTCATTGCGAATTCTACTGCTTTAATTAAATAATCGGAAACATCTCTCAGATCTGCGTGATCGTAAGTTTGGTCCGACAATAATAAGATAAGATTATATGTTAAAGAAGACATTTTTAACATAAACTTATCTTGACGCGAGCGGTTTATTTCATCTATTTGCGTCATTAAATAAAGAATATGTTCTGCATCCTCAGTAGGCATACGTATTCTTGAAATTTTATCTAAGCCCGTGATTTTAAAAATACTTTCCGAATTTATACTGTTAAAATATATGATTTTTCTTATAAATCTGTCAGGCGGAAGTGCCCTGTAAACATAGCTTTCAGTATTGTGAAGAATATAAACATCATTTTTTATCAAGTCATATGTTTGACCGTTAACAATTAGTTCACCTCTGCCTTCTACAACAAATTCTATGGATAGCGCCACGCCTGCCGGACGTTCAACAGATGTGCCCGGAAACCAGTTAGAAGTAGCGGTTCTTGCAATATCAATTGGCAACTTACTATTTGGCAGAGTAGTATATGAGAAGTCATCGATAATGGCTTTTCTTCCATCATCGGGATGACCGAGCGTAATTTTATGTTCGTTATCTACAATGTGTTTTTCTCGGGAAGGTAATAAGAGCCAGGGATTTAAAGAGGCATTAGAATGTTTAAAAACGTCAGATTTTTTTTTGTTATTTTTCATGAATGATATTTTATCATTTCAGAAAAAAAAAAACAAGGATTTCATCACCCCGG
>JAOZSF010000299.1 GCA_029939815.1 bacterium | reverse complement strand
GTAGAGTATCCCGCCGGCGAAACACCTACCTGGAAAGATACATTTGTAACATCATTGTCAATAGATTTCGCAGAAACATCTACCGGCCCTTCAGTGTTAGGAAACAACGGTTCGCAACGAAAAACAGCCGTTCCGTTTCTGTAATCCGGGTCTTCTTTTGCGGCGATAGTAACCAACTGCTCAACATCCCAGTTTGCCGCGCCGAAAACTATTGTCCCGCCGTTTGTAACAATAAGATCGGTAGAACCGGAAACTCTGGAAACGCTAACAGTAGAATTTTCCGGAGGAATAACCGACATTTTAACTGTAAATCCGTTTGTGCCGCCTTCAGCAACTACAATGCTCAACGGCGAAACAATAAGCTCAACGGTGTCATCATCAATTTCCGTACAGGTAATATAATTAGTGTCAACGCCGGGTCCGGCACATGACAAAATCGCTTTATTATTGCCAACGTCCGGGTCATCTCCCGCGTTTACTGTAACGGTCTGATAATCGTTCCAATTTCCTGAATTGAAATTGAGAACAGTAGGGTCGGGCGAAGGATTAATATCAGTATCACCGGAATCGCGTGTAACAGTTACAGCAAACGCGCCGCCCGGGTCGGTAGACAGCTTAACGTCAAAAATTTCCGAACCGTTTTCAGGGACGGAAATAGAAGTCGGCAGGGCTATAATCCCAAGATCATTTTCTACTTCAGTTGCCGTAACATCAGCATCATTGAGTCCCGGCGAAGAACAGCGAAAGATGGCGATACCGTGTTGGCTGTCCGGGTCTTCTGATGCTGCAAGAGTTATCGGCAATCCTGTTTCCCAGTTGCTTGCGTCAAGAACAGCCGGCGAACCGGATTGAACAGTAAGATTTGTATCGCCGGAAATTCTTGCGACAGAAACAGTAAAAGCAGCAAGCGGCATAGCGGTAAGTTTGACGTTAAATACATTTGTTCCGCCTTCGGGCACGTCAATTTCAGAATCAGAAACATTTAGATAAGGATAATCGGTAAGTTTTTCCCATCTGAAAACCTGCATTGAACATGGAGGGAGCGTAACCTCATATCCACTTGAAAAACTATTAACTGTAAAATTGGTAATTGCAACCTGTTGAGCGCTTGCGTTATCATTGTCATTTGTATAGGAATCGGAAGCAAGCAGCCAAGATTCCGCAGTATTATCTTTCACATATTCGGTAAGCATAAGTTTAACGTCTATAGAAGAAGTAAGGTCATAATTCACTAAAACTATTCCGCTTGTTTTATCATTAATCTGAAACATATAACTGTAAACAGATTCAAAATAATTGGTCATCAAATCGGTTTCATTCTTTCCATACCGGCCGTAAGAAGATAGAGTCGGATTACCGGAATGGACAGTGTCAAGCATCGTTCCGCTGCGAACTTTATTAGAAATTTTCATCGCGAGACATAGCGGAGTATAAACCGGGTCATCGCCGTTAATGTCCATCATACTGCCCCATAACTGAGCATCCGGGTCGCCCGGAAAAGCAAGATTGAACAAGCACTGGTTCCGTGTCCCGTATTTTTTTAGAGATGCAAGTGAATAGTTCCCTATAGAAATACCGTGAGCCATTGAAGTCAAAAACCGGTTGACGTAATTTGTATAATTCTCAGCGCTTACACCGTGGGTTGTATGATAATTATATTCGTACCAGGTGAATTCTACGCCTGTGTTTTTGCTTACTTCCCACTGGTTAGATAGTTTAGTATCTAAAACCCATTTATTATTTGACATAACCCATTGAAAGAATTTTTCATCGGTGTTTAGAATTGCTGCGTCACTGTCATAAAATCTGCTCCAGGTGTATGTTCCTATATTATAGTAGTCCGCATTGGTCGTGTGCCCGAGGATACTTTCCGCCATAGCTGTAGAATAACTCTGTCCTCCAGCACTGAAAGTTACGTTATTTGTATAATGAGGATTACTTTTAGCTTTTGAAATCAAATCTTCCCAGTAATTGGCGCCGTTAAATCCCTGCGCTACGTAAGGCGCAAATAAATTCCAGGTCTCATTGCCAAACTGAATGAAAATCGTGTCAAGCTCTTCCGACCAGGGAGTAATCTGCCCCTGCTCAGCTCTAATACTTCCGCCATAAGTGTTTGTCGGCCCGGAAAGGTATTCAACCAGCAAATCCATTTCATCATAGCGGAGAGTACCTGAAACACAGATCCAGGGAATTGCTCCTACTTCTTTTGCTACACCGCAAAACTCTCCGATAGATAAATCCGGTTTCCCGCCTGTTTTTGTGTAAGCGCCGGGATATTGATCTATTCTGCCTTGGCAGGAGTGCTGTTTATTTGGAACCCGCAAATTGTCTTCCATGCTAAATCCGCCCATTCGGACATATCGTATCATCCCCACCTGAAGTTCATCGCGAAGCAGTTTTAAAGGGTTATCCCGGTAAGCTGTAGGATTTTGCTGGTCAATCTGCTTAAGTTCTATGTCATCCATAATTATAGCGCCGGTATCGTCTTTTACTATCAGCCACGGCAATCCGATACCGTTCGGTGATGAAAGATTGTAGGTTCGATACTCCCAGTTATCCGGAACCGGAACAGTAATTTCAGAATCCGGCGCGTTATTACCGAGATTTAATCTCACATCAGGATTTCCTGAATGTTTTTTTATCCAGAAACTAAACTGAAATGTGCCGGTTCTGATTGCATTAGCTGCAGAAAGCCCTCTGAAAAGCATTTTGAAATCCCCGGACGGAACTCCGGAATCCATTATCGCAGCGCAGTTACCAAAATTGTTCGATGGAGGTGTGTCATGCGTTATCGATATCCCTTCCGTCAACCAGTAATTATTATTTGTGCTGCCGGTTACCCATCCGTCATCAAAAAAATTAGTCTGTTCACTAAAAAATCCTATATCCCGCAAATATAAATGTCCATCAAGCAGATGTGCGTTAGGATCATAAATATTTGTTGTCGGAACATCCACAGGCGTCTCGAACTCAAGAAACGCTGTATCTTCAAACTTACTATTATTCCAGTTGTTAAGGATACGGCAGGTTACTCTCTTTACTGTTGCCGTTACGGCTGTCATCGGATCGGTCAACAAAACAATTTGCGCGCCTATATAAGTGTTAGTCTGGTCAAATTTACATGCTGCTGCATAAGATGTTGAAGTGTAACGCATATCACAAAAACCGATGCCGCTGCCGTTTGTGTCTAACATTCCTCTACTAGCGTGCCGGTATCGAATTCCCTCAAAGTTTTTTGAATCTAATCGTTTATTCAGCGGAGATGAATAATAGGTGTTACCGAGATTAATTCCCAGCCGGGGAACATTTTCCGCTAATACGTTTGTGGTTACCTGGATAGTTGTTAAAGCGAAAGATGTAGCAGTGAGGAAAATGGCGATAATCAGCCCCAGCATGCGCAGGGAGCTAATGCGTAATCGGTAATCGGTAATCAGTGATTGGTAAATTCCATTCGGCTGGTGAGCTTGTCGAACCCCAAAGGGGGTTAGGGGGATTTTATTCAGTTTTATTGTGCTTTTCATGATAGTTAATCGTTAATCGTTAATAGTTAATCGTTAATCGTTAATCGTTAATCGTT
>JAOZSF010000298.1 GCA_029939815.1 bacterium | reverse complement strand
TCAATCCGTCAATCCGTCAATCCACTAATCCATTCTTCCGGCTATTGACATTATGATTATATTATGGTATAATCAAAATTCAAAAACGATAATAGCTTGTTATGAACAAAAATATTGAAAACTTTTATATCGAATGGATTGCTAATCTGGAAGCTTATCTTTCCGGTTACGCTTTTGACAAAGATAATCAACCGATTAAAACTCGTTTCGCGTATTTAACACTGCAAAAACATCTGACTGATTTGTTAAGTGATTCACTTGCTGAAGATCAAAAGATAATTATTCTTCCGGGAATAAGAGGCGTAGGAAAAACGACTTTACTTTCCCAGCTTTATTTTTTTGAACAATTCCTTCCAAAGGGGCACGCTCGTTTAAACGAGAAGTTGAATAAACTTGATTATCGGATTTACATTTCGGCCGATCGTCTTATTTCCGAAAATATATCTTTGCAGGATTTTACGCGATATTTGGAAAATAACATTTGGGGGAATCTTTCCCTAAACAAGAAAAAAATACTTTTTCTTATTGATGAAGTTCAATACGACTCAAAATGGGATTTGTTTTTAAAACTCCTATTCGACAAAACAAAGGGAAATAATAATATTCTTATCATTGCTACAGGTTCATCAGCTATATTTCTCAATCAAAAAAACAACGATCTTGTTCGCAGATCAAAAATGGAGCGCATTTTGCCGGAAAGATTTGTTGAATATCTTATGCTTCATCATAATATTTATCCGGAAAAAGGACTTACTAATTCTTTGCGTGATGCTATTTTCAATTCTGATAATGCGGTACAGGTTTTTAACAAACTCAACTCATTAAAACCGATTATTATTAAAAAACTTGCCACTATCCCTAATTTAGAACTGAATAAATTGGACTATTTTATAAGAGGGTCTTTGCCTTTTGCCACTGAAATGGCAAGCAGATCACAGGCGTTGGAACGAATAAAAAATATGGTTCTTATAAACATTGTTCAGCGTGATTTGATTCTTTCAGGTGATTTTGACGCCGAAACTTTAGTGAAAATTCCGGACACTCTTTTTCTTCTTGCAAATTCAGACGAAATTACAACCGGAAATCTTGCTAATACTCTTAAAATTCATTCTAACACCATTAATAAAATTCTCAAGTCATTGGTTGATACAGAAATATTATATGAAGTAAAACCTTATGGGCAACCATATAATCAAATTAAAAAATCGCCAAAATATCTTTTTGTTAGTTCGGCGTTGAGAAGCGGGTTATTAGATGGGATTTTCGGGTCGAATATTAAAGGAAAACTTTTGGAAGATTATATGGCTTTAATTTTTTCCAGAGAGTTATATAATAAAGCTAAAATCTTCTTTGATTATGGGAAAGGCGGCGCTGATTTCATCGTTCGGTTCCAAAACAACCGCGAAATCGTTATTGAAGTCGGCTTCGGCAAAGAAGATACACGACAAGTTATGAAAACTATTGCTAAAACGAATGAACGAACCAAATATGGTTTAACTATTGGAAGTAAACAATTGGAACTTATTAATGATAAAATAGTTAAAATTCCTCTTAATTATTTCCTTTTAATGTAAACAATCCATTTTTCCAATGATCGACATATCAAAAAAATATCCGACTTCGCGGACAGCTGTTGCTTCTGCGGTAGTTACTTTAAAACCGGAAACACTCTGCCGTGTTGAACAAAATGATTTACCG
This sequence comes from bacterium, assembly GCA_029939815.1. GTDB lineage: Bacteria > Auribacterota > UBA3054 > UBA3054 > B51-G9 > B51-G9. Next base: position 1,880 of record JAOZSF010000298.1, on the reverse strand, counting down.
AAAACCGACCCTTTTATTGTTGCTAAATGGGCAGGTATTCAAGCAGCAAAAAAAACTTCCGAACTTATTCCCGCCTGTCATCAGGTCCCCCTTGATTACATTGACATAAAATTTTCTGTAAGTAAAAATCCACCTGAAATTACTGTTCTTTCCACCGTAAAAGCAGAATATAAAACCGGGGTTGAAATGGAAGCGCTTACCGCTGTTTCAATTGCCGCGCTTACCATTTACGATATGTTAAAACCGGTTGATGATTCAGTAAAAATACTTGAAACAAAGTTAATTAAAAAAACCGGCGGAATAAATATGAAACCGGAAAATCATAATTATAACGCCGCCGTAATTATTATAAGTGACGCTTCTTCAAAAGGCGAACGCGAAGATAAAAGCGGGCCTGCAGCGAAGGATTTTCTTCAAGGGCTTGGTTTTAATGTAAGCGAAATAATAATAATTCCCGATGATACTGAAAAAATTCAAGAAAATATCATCAACCTCTGTGAAAATAATGTTGATTTGATAATTACTTCCGGGGGAACCGGACTCGGTGATCGCGATTTCACCACCGCCGCAATTGAAGAAATTCTTGATAAAAAAATGCCGGGAATTACCGAATGGGCAAGAAGTTACGGCAGAACAAAAACACCGTTTGCTATTTTGTCAAACAGCGTTGCGGGAGTTAGAGATAAAACTTTGATAATTGCTTTACCGGGCAGTCCAAAAGGAGTTCAGGAATCACTTTTCGCTTTAAAAACATCAATACTTCACGCGATAAAGATGATAAAAGGCGAAAAGCATTAATGAAACAATATACCTTAAATATGTTTATTTGCGGCAACATAATTTTATGTTAAAAATATTAAAAGATAATCTTAACCGCGAGATAACTTACCTTCGAATTTCCGTTACACCCGACTGTAATTTGCAATGTTTTTACTGTGCAGCCGGTGGAAAACCGGTTAATTCGCTGCTTAGTTTTGATGAAATCACAAAAATTGTTTCTGCGGGAGCAAAAATCGGCATCTCTAAAATAAGAATTACAGGCGGGGAACCTCTGCTTCGTGAAAATCTCCCTGAACTTGTAAAGCAAATTTCTCAAATCCATGAAATTAATGATATTTCAATAACGACAAACGGTCATTTACTTCCTCAACTCGCTCATGAATTAAAATCCGCCGGATTAAACCGTCTGAACATAAGTTTAGATTCCTTAGACCCGAAAATTTACAAAAAAATTAACGGCGGGAGTTTGGAAAATGTGTTAAAAGGAATTCGCATCGCGAAAAAATATTTTGATAATATTAGAATTAATATGGTCGTTATTAAAGATATTAATGATAACGAGGCGGAAAACTTTATCGAATTTGCAAAAGAAAATGATTTAACGGTACGCTTTCTTGAATTAATGCCGAATAAAGGTCAATCGACAAATCCCCCTTTTTTAAAGGGGGATCGGGGGATTTTATACTATTGCAATCCACAATTTTTGTCGAATGAAACTCTCATTTCAAATTTACAAGAAAAATATATACTCACACGCTTAAGCGACAATGAAAAAAATGGTTCCGCGGAATGGTTTTTAGTTGATAACTTTTCTCAAAAAATCGGTTTTATTTCCCCGGTGAGTAAACCGTTTTGCGCTGACTGTAACCGAATGCGCCTTACCGCTTTCGGCGAATTAATCCCCTGCCTGCACGGCGAAGAAAGAATATCTCTGCGTGAAGTTTTACACGCGGATAATTATGAAGCGGAAATTATTAAGAAATTACATTTTGCCGCGAGTCAAAAAATTACAAATCATCAGCTTGATAAAGGAAAAACTTCCTGTGAAATGAAAATTATAGGCGGATAGGTCAACCTTACTGAAGAAAGTAACAAAAGCC
>JAOZSF010000297.1 GCA_029939815.1 bacterium | reverse complement strand
GGACTTAATCCAATATCCATTAATCCAAAATGAAATCCCCCTCAATCCCCCTTTAATAAAGGGGGACTTAATCCAATATCCATTAATCCAAAATGAAATCCCCCTCAATCCCCCTTTATAAAGGGGGACTTAATCCAAAGCACAATAACAACCACCCCGGCACTTTGTGCCACCCCTCCTAAAACAGGAGGGGACTCCAAAGTCCAATGTTCTCACTTCGAGTCGAAGTGAGCTACTCCAAAGTCCAAGGTCAAAGGTCAAGTTTTGAATGTATATTGCACTTTGGGGTCTCATTTGGTACAATATCTTGTATTGAAAATAATTTAGTTTCGGCAATAAAATATGACTACAAATACAGAAAACACAGAAAAAGATTCCTTTACTGAAAATATATTCGATGAATTAATTTCAGAACAACAGGAAGCTTTTCGCATTCTCGCTCCAATACCTGATTTCACAGGTTACGTTTCCCGCGTACAATACGCTTTTCTTTCCGCTGAGCGAAGTGAAATTTACGCTATTATTTTAAATTTTCTTTATCTCCGCCGGCGCGCTCACGAAATAGAAAAATATCATAACGATATTTATGACGCAGTTCAGCAAACTGTTGAAGAATTAACAGGTTCGGACTATACTTCGTCAACTTTTCGCGCTGATATGGAGCAGCTTGTCTCGTGGAAAAATCTTGACCGCCGGCTTGAGCCATATAGAATGCAGCGGATTTCCGACCGCCGTCTTCAGAAATTTCTTTACAAATTAAGTGACGAAACTCGAAGTCTGCTCGGCAGTCTTTCAACATTACTTGCCCCTCACGAGCTTGATAAGATAATACTTGATCATGATAATTTGTATGATATTGAAGAACTGCTTGACCGGGTTGAAAAAATTCGCGGTTCAAAACTTACCGATGAGCATAATTTACGTCGCATTGCACGCTGTTTCACGGATATTAATGATAAATGTATGCTTATCGCTACCGAAATAACCGAATTCGGGGCAAGAATTGCCGCGTTTAATTCTTCGCCTTTTCATCTCGAAACTTTACCCGAAATTATTGATTGGCTTGACAGATATGTTGACCAGTATTTACAACGGGTCGCAAAACACGGTCCCGAATTATATCATAGAATCCGTACGTGGAATAGCGGGTCTTCCCGTGAACTGCTTGATATGGCTTTTATGGCCACACGGCAGCATTATCTTTCAAATCCTTTTGCGCAGCCGTGGATTGATAAAGTTCAATCAACAAGAGAATTACTCTCTGATACAGTCCCCTTTTTCGCGCCGGAAGGACTTTTCACAGAACTGTGTCAAAGAGTTAACGAACAGGTTCGCGCACTTGTCAGAAAAATCCGACAGCATCTTGACGACATAAGAAGAAGAAATATAAGAATTAAAGCCCTGCGCGCGCGAACGCGGGAAGTTATGAATTGCGATGAAGATTCCATTGAACAAGTCCGCTCATGGCTGAAAGAACTTTTAAGCAGCGCGCATCAACTTAATGATAGAAGTGGTGGAACACCGTCACGACGTGTCGCGCCGCCGCGGCCAACATACTGGCGCAAACGGATTTTGCGCCCGCCTTTCAAGACGAGTGTTTTAAAGAAAAACACCGGTTCTCTCGAAGTAAAGCGTGAATTGGAAAAATCAAAAATCGCGCGTCTTGGCCGGTTTATTAACAGTACACTTCTTAAAGGTAAAAAAGAAAAAAACGTTGATAATATTTCGCTCAATGATTCAACTGATGTTCGCTCATATCTTGATGCGGTAAAAATATTTGTGTTGGGACGCAAGCGTGAGAAAATCCGTTTGCCTTATAAATTACATCCTCCGAAATCATCTGAAAATGCGCGGGCTGAATTTGATGGTGAAAAATGGAAATTCATTTCACCGAATTATAAAATATCTTCAACTAAAAATAAAAAATCGAAAAACTGAATTGAATAATTATGGACGGACATGATGCTTCATGTTTTTGCCTTAAAATTTTAAACCTAAAACTTAAATCTTTATTATGGATTTTGATGAACAATTCCAGGAAGGATCTGATAGATTCCTTGAACACCTGAACAATTACCACGTTCGCGCTGTTCTAAATATTTTAACTGAATCTCCTTTCTTTTATAGAAACGATGATGTCGATTTGTTCGATTACGTTAGAAGCAATCAAGATGATTTCCACCAATTCTTTACTCACTTCTTCGGTTGGGAATTATACGTTGATAGAAGAGTTGCCCGATTGATTAAGCCGCAAGAATATAATCACGCTTTAAGACCAAGTCAGCGCGATTTATTCGATCTCACGCGGCGTGATGAGTGCACAGCTTTCCTGCTTCTTGTTGAGTTTTACGAAAAAATGTTGCGCGATCTTAACGCAAGTTACGATGACGAAGGCTCAATAAGATTTCTGCTCGCTGATTTTGTGCAGTACGGAATAGATAGATTTGTCGAGGAACTCGGCGATAATATTCACGCCGATAAAATTATCCTTGAAGCTTGCAGACGCATCTTTCCAAAACTTATACGTTACAGATTTATTGTACAGGTGGAAAAAGCAGACGCTTCCGAGGATGAAACTCTTCCCGCGGGAATGAAAGAACATGTTATGTATGAATTCCAGCCCGGGATCCATTGTTATCGTCCTGACATTCTTACTTTTAAAGAAATAATGAAACTTTACACACCGGAAAGCGAAACCGAAAAATAAAAACGGATTCAACGGACAAAACAGACAACTGACAAATCTAAAATCCAAAATTTTAAATCTAAAATATAGACAATGACTAAAGAATTCCAATCACTTGACGCATACAGCTGCTACGAAATGCGGAAACTGCGGCTGATTAACTTTCATAATTTCACCGATGAAACTATTAATATTAAAGGCAGCTTGTTTCTTATCGGTAATAATGGAACAGGTAAAACCACTATCATCGACGCGCTGCACCTTATCCTTACCGGCGGACAGCAGCTTACTTATAATGCCGCCACTATCTTCGGACCAAGATCCGAAGCAGGCAGAACTCTCGCGGGAGTAATCCTCCGCCACGATTTTGAAAGCGGAAAAATCGTGCGCGAAGAAGGCGCAGTCGGTTACGCCGCGCTTGAACTTTGGCACCCGAAAATGAAACATGCCGTAACAATCGGCATCGGCGCGTTTGTGCAGGGTCTTGATCAGCGACCGGAAATCTGGGGATTTATTGTTGATGAACCGCTGGAAAATATTCCGCTTACAATTCGCGCAAATCCCGGCGAAGAAAAAGAACCGCTTTATCGTCCGGTTGACAAACGTGAGTTTGTAAATCTCATAGGCAAACCGCATGTTTATGATATCGGCAGATACAGAACTCAAATCGCAAACCGACTCTTCGGCGGACGTGAAAATTTTGAACGTGTCGCCGATCTGTTAAAAGCGAGTAAATCTTACAAAGAACTTGTAGTTAAAGCAAGAAATTTCGAAGGACTGTTTGCTTTCCTCCTTCCCGCGCCGGACCACAAAGTTTTTCAGGATATTGAGTCAACACTCCATAATCTTGATAAAATCGAAGCGGATTTGAAAGCGCTGAAACTGGAAAAAGACC
>JAOZSF010000296.1 GCA_029939815.1 bacterium | reverse complement strand
TAATTGTTAATTGTTAATTGTTAATTGTTAATTGTTAATTGTTAATTGTTAATCGGTGTTCAATATTCAATTTGGTCGATTCCCATACCTCCCATATTTCCCCAATTAGGACGCTGGGGACAGCGTCCCTCCATTTCCGTTAGTCGGTTAATAATTATTTAATAATCGGTTAGTCAATTAGGGTGTTGCTACGCCCATCATTCGCCGGGTTAAAAGGTCGGAGCAACCTACTTTCGGTTTTCCAACCTTTCAATTTCTCAGCGTAATATAAACCGGTCGATGGTCCGAAGCTATTCCGGCGGTTTTATCGTTCCAAATTTCAGCGGTAGATGAAGCGAGGGCTTTTTCCACCGGTTTGCTTACAAGAATATGGTCGAGTGTATCCGGAGGATATGACCCGCTTTTCCCGTAAAAAGTATAAGGTTTCTTTTTAGAGTCATAAGCCGGAATCCTTTTTAACGGAATTCCCGGAATATTCATATAAGTTTTTAACGACTCGCTGTTTGCCGTATCATTAAAATCTCCCGCAATAATTATCCATGGATTTTTTTCTTTGCCAAGTTCATTAACTATTACTTTTGCCGCGCCTTTAGCTTCCGCGATACGGCGGTAATGCGCGTAAGCGCCGCCGCGGCGTGATATCGGATGCAAGACGAAAAGATTAATTTCGGGAAAATTTTCAGGTTTTAATTTAACATATAAAAAATCTCTGCTGAAAGCCGCGGTGCTGTTTTCTTTTTCATTCAAAGGAAATTTGTAATATTGAAAAGTGGTCGCTGAATACACAGGCACACGGCTCAATACGGCCACATCAATTCCGCGGCCTCTTGTTGTTTTACTGCTGTTTCCTTCTATAAGGACTACATACTTATATTTTAGGTCACCAAGATAAGAATTATTAAATTCCGTTAAAAATCCGCGATTCTCAACTTCCTGTAAAGCAATTATATCCGCATTAACAGATTTTATTACTTTCGAAAGCGCGTATAACTCCCGTGCCGGTTTTGGTGATGTATTCTGATCAACTCTTGAATCTTTGGAACTATACGGATCATCGTAACGGTCGTATAAATTTTCGAGATTATATGTAGCAATACGGAGTGTTTTGTTTTCGTTTTTTGCAAAAGAAATTACTGATATAAAAGCTGTAATTATTGCAACGATTATTTTGTATTTATTCATAAATTTTATTTTAATATATATAAGCTAACTTGTTATTATACCCATTTTGCATTTAAAGGTCAATGTCAATATATCACGGTATGATTCCGCCTAAAACTTTTTTTATTATTTTGATATAATACATGTTGACTAAAAAAACACTAACCAATTACTCGAGAACTTTTATGCATTTTAGAACCGGTATTACCAAACTGTTTATTGTACTTGTTTTGTTATTTTCACTTTCAGCGTGTAAGAATATTCCACAGGACGATGTTACTGATTTTAGCGGCTACTGGGATTTCTCAGACGGAAAAATCCCTGACGCGTGGATTCCTAAGGCGGCTACCTGGAAAGTTGTGAACGGGGAACTTGTCAATGATGATAAAATTTCTCACGCGGGAATGATTGTTTCCGACATCGGCGCAGTATCAGATTTTGATATTGAAGCAGATATAAAAATTAATAAAGAGTATTTGAACGCAAAGACAACATGGGCCGGTTTTCATTTACGTTCGGACATGCCTTTGTACGAACCGTTATGGGCGAACGGTTATCTTGTAATACTTTATCCTCACGGAGCCGTAACAGCTCTATGCATGAATGCAGAGATGAAGCTTGGCTCGTTATTCCCGCCTTCGCCAAAGGGTGAATTCAATAAACTCCGCGTAAAGATGACCGGACCGCTGATGGAGATTTTTGTTAACGACAAAAAGGTATTAGAGCATAGAGACGAGAAATACGCGACCGGGGGAATATCACTTGTAAATTACGGAAATGAAGCTGTATTTGACAATGTTAGACTAAAAGCCGAGCCGGTGACTTCCCTATCATCAAACAAAAAGATTAGAAATACAGAACCGAAGGTTAAGTCTCAAATAAAACCTCTTCGGAAAATTACTGTTAAGCGCGGGAACGGAAAGTCGGGATATTTTGTATATAAAGAGACCGGTGAGAAATTTGTTCCGGACGGTTATAATCACACAATCGGCGATGCTGATAATTACAAGATTCCGCATGCCACATTTAATGTCGGAACATATAATTCAAAGAGGATAGATAAAGTTCTTGCTGAGATGAAAGGACTTGGAGCTAATACAGTTCGTGTGTGGCTTTGGGGAACCGATCATAACGGAAAAGGGATATGGGGCGGCACGGATTCCGAAACATTGAATCGGGAATATATGGAAAATTTTTGTGATTTTTTACGTTTAGCGAGCAAACATGGGATCTATGTAATTCCTATTTTGGATTTAGCACCGTTGAACGCGAAATACAAATCAATAATAAAGGAAGGACTCAAAAGTTCTGACAAAAAAATTACCGATCACAATGCTGACATTCTGACGCAGGGATTTATCAACGCGAGAAAGCAGGCAATCCGTGACACTATTAATTTTATAAAGGAAGCCGACCCGAATTTATTGAACACAATTCTTGGCTGGTCACTCGGCAATGAAGTTTTTGTTGTTTCGGAAAACTGTCCTTTTAATTTAACGAATGGATTCGTGAAGGTGGCGAACGGGAAAACTTATGACATGTCGGATTTCAATTCGCGACAAAAATGTGCTGATGAATCATTTCTTTACTGGGCAAATCAGTTAGCGGATGTTATCCATAAGGAAGATCCATCGGGATTGGTCACGATAGGAATGTGGACATCCGACGCGCATGGTCGACCTCCTGTAAACGGGATAATAGATAAGAAAGGTATTGATTCGAGATTCCCTCCCCGACCGTCTGTTTTTGCTTCACGTGACAGCCTGATAGATTTTCTTGATATTCACGTTTATCCGTGGCAGAATAAATTTTTAATAAATTCTGAAGCACATGAGTCAGACGAGATAAACAAGTCGGGTTTACCCGTGATTGTCGGTGAATACGGGGTATTTACTTATCAGGCAAAAAACGCGTTGGAAGGCGCCGCGAAAATAATTGAATTAAGAAAAAAATGTTATGATGCAGGATACGCGGGAGCGTTACTCTGGGTCTGGAATTATACGAACGGGCTTTATAACGGCGAGATGGAAGAAGTGAAGGAAGCGTTATCGAAAGCGCGATGATGATTTAAGGCAGAAGAGTTTTGCCCACGGAATGCATTCTCCTTTGGCGGATCTTCGACACAAGCACGGAAAAAATATTTAGACAAAATTATTTAATGGCAAAACGATTACGTGCTTCTTTAACATAAGCTATTATCATCTTCCAAAATTTTTGATCATTTGTATTAAGCAGTCGAGCCGCAGTCTTTACAGGCATATTCATACAAAATTGCATTGCTAAAGCCTCAAATAATAAAGTAAATCCATTCGATACTCCTGCCCATGGCGGCTTAACTAAAACTACATTTCCTTTTGATGTTTTTATTCGTGGTGTCCGGCAAACAAGAAAGCATTCATGCTCAAAAAATTTTAAGTGTCGCCATATTTTTTCTTTTGTGTCATAAG
>JAOZSF010000295.1 GCA_029939815.1 bacterium | reverse complement strand
TTCAATCGACATAAAATGTCGGTTGAAATCAATGTTTCTTGTCGATAACTCTGTGTAGCCGGTTGGAAAAAATGTACTCTGCCGCTAAAGCAGCAGCACAGTAAATGCCTCGCTATTTTTGTTAAGTATTTGCGCGAGTCTTTATTACTGTACTCCAAATAAGGGCATATAAAATTATGTTAATTCGCAAAATGATTTACAGCAGAATGATTAGAAGAAATACAATATTTTTTATGTCAAAATGATTTACGTCAAAATGATTAAATATTCTTTAAATCTTAATTACTTAAAACTTAAACCTATTTCCTAACAGAAATTTAACTTTGCGTCTTCGAGTCTTTGTGGCAGATACTTTAATTCGCAAAATAATTTAGTGGCAAAACGATTTAATTTCATTTATGGCAGTACGATTTATGGCAGAACGATTAGAAGAAATATAATTTTATTTAGTAAAGTTTTTAAAATATATAAATTGGGGTTTATAATTTCAGAAACTTTTCATAAAAGAGAATTGAATCCGATTCTCTTTGCCTAATAAGATAATAAAATTATGTTTTAAATCCTGTAGATCCTGTAAATCCTGTCAAGATAATTTAATTTGCAAAATAATTTAATGGCAAAACGATTTTTATAATGCAAAAGGCGCAAGAAACGCTATTTTAAATCATGAGTCTTTAGAAATTAGGTCAATTAGAAATTTACATTCGTTTTTAATTTGTGCATTCGTGGCAAAATATTTTACAGCAAAAATATTAAATTAGTGTTTGAGTTTTATCCTGTGTTATCGGGACAAGTTATGGTTAAAAATATTGATTTATGATAAAATATTTATGAACCATTTTTAACCGTCAACAAACAAAATTATGAAAAAATATTTATTACTAATAACAATAGTCTTCTCAACTTTTATTTTCGCCGAAACAAACGAAATATCAAATACTCAATCCGTAAAACAAGCATCATTCACTGATGTTAAAAAAGAAGCAGACGTTAAACGCGCGTTGGTTGTCGAACTGCTACAATTGGTAAACGCAAAACAACAATCGCAGGAAGTTCTTGACTCAATGATAAAAATGATGCCGTCGGATGTTCGTGATTCATTCACAAAAGCGTTAAACGCTGATGAAATGATGGAACTCGTTATTCCCGTCTACGAAAGATATTTAACAATTGATGATTTAAAAAGCGTGATAAAGTTTTATAAATCCCCTGCCGGGAAGAAATTACTGGAAGCTCAACCGAAAATAATGAAAGATTCAATGATCGTAATGAAAGTTTACGCTCAGAAGAAATTATCGACAATAAAATAGTTTGGATACAAATTATGAATGGTGAATGGTGAATTATGCAATGAAATAATCCTCATTCGGCGGACTTTCAGCCCATGACTTCGCAAAGCGCCCGGAGAGTTTCGGGTAGTCATGGGCTAAAATTACAATTTCTCTAACCCAATGGGTTAGAAGTCTAAATGGCGCAATCCTCCTGTTCATCGTAGATTGCGTGCTTTTCATCATTCCAACTGCGTTTCTTAGGATAATCAACAGCGTAAGAAAAATTTCGTTGAAATTTTTCATCCTTAATTCATAATTCACCATTCATAATTCATCGTTAACAACTTACTGTTTAAATTTTCCCTTGCTGCTTAAATTCAAAGTTATCTTCCCGATTTGTCCGCCGGAGAAAGCGAGGGTAAGTTCAGTCGTATTTCCTGTCGGAACATAAGTCAAATTTTTAATTTTCAAAACAATGATTTGTTTTGTAAGTTTAGCGGTAATTTTCAACAGATTTTTATTAGTATTTTTGTTTTTCCCTTTTGGATTTTTTGTATTCCATTTCCACGATGCAGCATCAAAAGTTCCAACTACATTTCCATCGAGTTCAACTGTCACATTGCCATTATACTTATAAAGCATACCGCTTAAGTATTGAAGTTTCGCGGTCATTTTTTTTGATTTCGCGTTAATTTTACCTTTGGCGGAGATAAAAGCGAATGGTGTGTTTGTGTAATTTTGCGCAAGTTGAACAGCTCTGCCCGCGTTAATTCTTCCGTAACCGAGATATTCATTCCAACCGGCAGAATTGTAAGCGTGAGTTGAAGAATCGATTTTATCGGCGGTTTCCTGAAGAAGCGCCTTAACATTCAAATATGTTAAATTTGTATTCGCGCTCAAACATAAAGCGCCAACTCCGGCAGCGAGCGGAGTAGCCGATGAAGTTCCGCCGAATCCGGTGTCATCTGTAGCGCGACAGTAATTATCCGAGCTGTAACCTTTTAACCCCATATAATCCGTTGTAGTAATTCCAGGCATTCCGGAATCATTTGACGGCGCGGTAATACTTGCAACATCGCCGTAAGAGCTGTATGAGGAACGTTTATCCTGCGCGTTAGACGCGGTAACACAAATCACATAAGGATGTCTTGCCGGATCATATTTACTTATTTTTTCACCTGAATTTCCCGCGGCGAAAAATATGGGACAACCGAGCCCGTTTCTTCCATTTACCGCCGCGTCACGAATAGCTTCATAAAGTGCATTACCCATTCTTGACCCCCAACTGCATGAGATAATATCCGCCCCGTTTGTTCTTGCCCAGAAAAAACCTTTTACATCGGTGCCGTCAGTAGTTCCCCACCGAATTCCCATTAATGAACAATATGGAGCGGCGCCACTACCGCCGAGGCCGTTATTTCCTCTGGAAACCGCGACACCTGAACAGGCCGTTCCGTGAATCTCGGCATTTTGTCCATCAAGAATTTGCGGTGAAGGGTCGGGTCCCATTGTGTCTAAATCCAGTCCGGCAACAAAATTAGGCGAAAGGTCTTCGTGATCTTTTTCAACAGCGTCATCAAAAATACAAATTCTGACTGTTGAGGTTCCCATTGTTGTTGCCCAGGCGGTAGCAACTTTTGCGTCTGCGCCGATAGTTGTATTTGCGAGATGCCCGTCATTTGTGAGGTGCCATTGAATATTAAAGAGCGGGTCATTTATTATGTCCCTTTTGTAATGCGGAGCGATAAAATCCGACTGTGCCCATCTTGTTTTAGGGTCATTTCTCAGTTTATTAGAAATGTCAATTATTTCATTATATTTTTCCGGTGGGACTGTTAGAAGAGCCATTCCCGGCATTGGCGAGTTTATTTCCATCAGCTTCAGTCCGTACTTTTTTGCGAGGATTTCGATTTGATTTCTTGTTGCGTTTTTTCTAATTCCTATAATTATATTTTCGGTTGGTAAAATGAGTTCCCCGGTTTGATCTTTATAAACCGGCAGTAGGGATTGCATTTCACTATTCAGAGAGTTCAGAACAGAATTTTTAGTATTTATAAGTTGATATTTTCCGGTTGCACGCTTGAATTGTTCCGGCCATTTTTCAAGTTTAACGTTACTGTTTTTAAGCATGGCCGAGGAAGAATTATTGACAGGAGCAACGGCAAGGTTGTCCTGTTTGGTGATTTTTATTTTTTGCCCAAGCGACCAGTAATAATCATCCGCAAAAATCAGGGATGTTATAAAAACAGATACGAGTAATAGTTTTGTAAAGTTTTTCATTTTGACTCCGTTGTTTTTTGATTTGCAATTTTTGGACGCCGGGGACGGCGTCCCTCCATTTT
>JAOZSF010000294.1 GCA_029939815.1 bacterium | reverse complement strand
AATTCAAGTAACGAGTAGCCAGTAGCGCCCGAAACTCTCCCCCAGCATGCGGCGGGGCACGGCGGGTGCTTCGCAAGAACCGAGGTCCGTGATCCGTAATTCGGGATCTTTAAAATTGAATACGTGTTTCTGGATTTTTTTAATGTGAAAAAATCATGACCGAAACGTAGACTCGGAGGAGTTGAGATAGGTAATATTGATATGCAGGTGATGATTCTTGATTCTACAATTGTTATTTTCCCTAAAAATGACCCGGAAACGACACCTCAAATCTACAGTAAAAAATGTCTTTTGAAAAATGACTTAACAATGTTAACGGTACTTTACGGTTCGTGCCGAATTATAAAAAGCACAGGAAACTCCCTCTGCCAAATGGTTTATGACCGATAACCAATCTGTACGAAACCTAGGCTGTTTTCAGCACTCAGTTTTCAAAAAATAAAAACCCCGGGAATGCTTTGTTCACGGGGCTTTTAAAGTGGTACGCCATACTGGGATCGAACCAGTGACCCACGGATTAAGAATCCGTTGCTCTACCGACTGAGCTAATGGCGCATAAATTTTAACCCGGGTAAATTATATCAAAATCAAAAATGAAAAGCAATTTCAACAATTTTTCTCATTCCGGGGATGAATTACAATTTAATAAAAAACAAACGTTTTGATAAAAATTTGTATAGAAACCAAAAATATGTTATAATATATCCATAGAAAGAGGATGAATTATGAAAAATATTGCTTTGGTGATTTTTATTTTTTTCTTTTACTGCGGATTGATGCAGTTTGCCGGCGCTTCACAACCGGATAAACATGTTAATCACATACCGTTCAATAGATTTAAGCAAAAGAGTAAACGAGCGAGAAATTTTCCTTATAATTTTTCCGGAAATGAATTATCCGGAAAAAAAGAAAGCCATATTTTTATAGTAAAGAAAAAGAATTTATCAACAAAACATTTTTTTGATATTTTTAAAAAAATAGAAAACAGAAAAGATAAAAATAAAATAAATAAATCCTTGCTTGCTACACATAAAAATTTATCAATTAAAAAAAAGCCATATCAAATAAAATTGGAAACAAACAAATTTGAAGATAAAAACGGAGACGGTATTAATGACATTGTCGCAAATCCTAAATTATAAATTGTATAATAAGCATTTTCGATCTTGTTTTGCTCTGGTTTTATTACTCTCGACACTCAATGTTTTCGCAGCGGTAAAATTGCCTCCACCGACAACTAAAGAAGGGTTTATTACTCTCTTGCTTATTAATGAAGCCCCGTTTCCCGGAGAAAAAAGTTACAAAAGCGAGAGCGACACTAAACTGGCTATGCTTTCAATTCTTTTGGTTTTGGACAATCGGCTTCAGCATATTCCTCCGGGTTACACGCAAAAACAGATAGCAACAGTCAGAACAAAAAATATAATTGATATAATTACCGCCGGTGGTAAACGGGGCCAGGTTGACGGTTTTTATCTTGGCTCAAACGGAAAACCCGCGACGGTGCCGCGAGTAATCCGGCGGGTAGATAATTTGTTAAATATTGCCGCGAGAGGGAAACCCGGAACATTTGCCAGATTATTAAATTATGCGGCTGAGATATCGAAAAGTTATTTAAAAGGTAAAAGTATAGGCGATATGTACGTTAATTTAACCTTTATTTATCCTTATAAAGTAACAGGTCGGGCGTATTCCTGGATGACCGACCACTTAAGTTTTAACCCCGGCGGGAATTACATTTCCATACCGGACAAAGAGAAGGGTTCGATTGGCGGGAACCGATTTTTCACCTTAAAAAAACTAAAATGAAAAAAATAATATTATTAATTTTCTGTTTTGCGGCGTTTGAGTCTTCAGCAAAGGAAGAATTTATAAAACCCGAGAACGCAGACTACTTACGCGGAGTATTGAAATATGTTTATTACTGGCATCTTGATCCCGCGCATTTCTTTGAAGATGATCAGGATACGAATATTGAAATACTTATAAAGAAGAATAGTTATTCCAAAGATTTGAACAATAGTTCTGTTAGGTATGAACTTATAATTCCCGATCTTAATCTCGGGATCGACCTTGTAAAAGCGAATTACAAAATTAACGAGCTTGACCTTCAGATTACAAATTCTTCTTTTAAAGTTGTCTCTGTTAATCCTGATTTTCGGGAACCGGTTACAAATGAAGAGTTCCAAATAAAATTCCTGAGTGAAGACAAAACGATGAGGGGATTGTTTAAAAGCCGGTACAGACCTGCGGAACTGTCGGGGTATGTTAGAACAAATATTTATAAAAGTTTAGTTAAACTTTCTAAATTAGAACTTGGTCATCCGCTAAAAAAAGAACATATTTTCTATGTCGGTCCCCTTTCAGATTATTCGAATGACATTTGGATTTTCTGGGAAACCGAGCGAAAACTTGTTAAACTTTCTTCGGCATCGGATTACACATCAAAAGCATATTGGCAATTATTGCCTGTTTTTGTTAAAATATATGATCTTGACAGTGATGTTGTCGTCTCGCTAAGCGAAGTTAGCGGCAGTAACGCTTATATAACGAAATCTTTTGCCGGTCGAATAATGTTTAATTGTATAGTTGACGGCGAGAAAATTTTTATTGACGGTAAGGATAAAACAACCCCAAAACAGGAGACGAAAAAATGAAAAAAATATCTTATTTAATCTTATCAATAATTTTTATTGGATTAGTCAGCATAAATTCTTATGCAAAAGCTAAAAGCGAAGTTGAGGCGGGCAGGCCGAATCTCATTGAGAAAAAGGAAGCGGAAATTAAAGACATGACAGATGAAATTCTTGCTCTTGATTCAAAAATAGAAAAGGAAGTTGGACAAATTGTTCAATACCTTTCTTCGGTAAAAGATTCTGCGGGTTCTCATACCAAGGTTGCCGTTATTAAAGAAAAAGCGATTCTCGCTCTTGCTGACAGCGTTCAGGATTACCAAAGCGAGCGTGCCAAGAGATTAAATGAATTGAGCAAGCGTTATCCTAATCTCTCACGTGATATTCTTGAAAAGCAGATTGAGATTACCGATGAAAGAATTGATAAAAGAATTGAGCAGATTATTGGGATTACTTCTTCATTAACTCAAAATCAAAACGTTAAAAAATATGATGCTTATTGGACGCGGCAGCGTAGTTCCGGAAGGCGTACCAAAGTCAAATCCGGGAAAAAAGTTTCGAAAGAATATAAACAAGATAGAAGCGTTACTGCTAAAAACAATGCTTTAAAAGATAAAGTAATTAAAGGATTAAAAGAAGAAATTGCTTCTCTTGAAGCCAAAAACGTTACTTTAAATACTAAAATACAAACTGAACGGTCAAAAGAAATTAAAGAACAGCACAAAAAAGAAATCGAAGCTAATAAAGGCACAATCGAAAAAAGAAAACAACAGGTTGCTGATGCCGAAGCCGAAACCGCCGTTTCAACAACACCGCTTCAGTATGACGAAGCAAAAGATTTAGAAGGACAAATTTCTGATCTCGTTCTTGATATTCAGGATCAGGAAGCTAAAATGAAAAGACTTATCTATAAACGCAACATGGCTCTAAGTAAACTTGCGACTTATAAGAAAGCGGCAGGCAGGAAGTAGTTATTAGTTA
>JAOZSF010000293.1 GCA_029939815.1 bacterium | reverse complement strand
GTTTAAAGTTTAAGAGGAGAAATTTATTCCACGTTTATTCCTTTAAACTTCGCGTAAGCGCTCCGCGTATGCCGGGGTTAACTTTAGGCTTTTAACCGAATTTCAAATTTCAAGTTTCTATTAAATCCATCACTGTTTCCGTCTGAGATATACTATGAATCCAACGACAACCGAGGCAAGCGGAACAGCAACGATAACGACAAGAGTGATCATTTTCAATTGAAACGCGTTAAAGTTCAGTCGTTTCATTTCCGCGATAGTTTTTGGGCCGATTGAAATAAGTATTTCGCGTTTCACGAGCCAGTTCATCGTATTCAGGAAGAAATCTTTATTCGCGCCTTTCGAGAGATCTCTGTTTGTCGCGAAATCGGAATCCCCGAATGTAGCGAGCCGCATTCCTGTTTTTTTATTTTCAACAATAACTGCCACACTCATTGGCCCTTCATTATCGGTTTTCAGATCAAACTTGAATTTTTCACTGTCAGTATCGGTTTCGCCCCAGCCCCTTCCGCTCGTAACGGCAAGTTCGCGCGCTTTATAAACTTTATTTTTTTCGTTTATAATGGAAACGGATCTTGCGATAGGAAATATAGTAAAAGTTTTTAATTTCTGCGTTATGGGATGGTCAGCGTAGAGTCCTACAACGAGTTGAATTGGGCTCAGAGAAGGAATTTGCCTTTCCGGGTCAACAACAATATCATCACCAATTTTGATATTGTATTCTTTAAGGAGCGGAGCGAGCCCGGACTTGACTTCCGGGTCGAGCATAACCATTGCTCTTCCGCCGTTATTAAGATAATTTCTGATAAGGTTTACTTCATTAGGAAGAAACTTACGTGTTGGTCCGGCGATAACAAGAACATCACAATTTGTGATTTCCGATAGACTGACAAGTTCGATTGGTTCCGCGGTAATATTATCTCTAAGAAGGTATCTTTTAGCTTCGGACATCCCGTTATCTTTATATCCGAAGATATTTTTTTCGCCGTGTTTAACGGTAAATTTCGCGTATATTTTTTTAGGATTAATAAGTTCAAGAATCGCGGAAGTAAAAGCCTGTTCAGCTTTAAACTGTTTCATGTCCTTGATTTGGCCGCCGGTATAATCATTATGTCTGAATTTAAAATCGGCCATATCCATTTCGGTAAGAACTTTTTTATTCTCCCCTATTTTAACAACAACAGTATCCGGCTCTTCAACATTCAAGTCGCGGGCAAGCAGTCTTACTTTATTGATATCCCGAACCGGGTCAACCATTGTGAATTCAACATTTGGTGAAACGTTTTTATAAGCTTTCAATAATCGTTGAATTTTAGAATAGAGTTCAGAATCCTGCGGATTACTAAATACAAAGAACTCGACTTTCTGATTTAAGGAGTTCAGAATATTTTTAGTTTTATCCGATATTTTGTACAGATTGCTTGTTTGTACAAAGTCATAACTTTTAGGGTATTTTTTTGCAATCCAGTTTGCCATTACAACAAGTGCAAATACTAAAATAATACTAAGAGCCACATTGGCGCCGAAAGTTATTCTTCTTGTGAATTGTTTTCGCATATTATCTCCACTTATGAGATTCTACACTTTTAACGGTGCAGAAAAGCATGAAAATAGTTAAACTTAAAAAATATACAATACTGCGTGAGGAAATAATTCCCCGTGGGAAATCCTGAAACTGCTCAAGAATACTTAAATATTTATAAAGTTCCCGCCAGAAAGGTGAAACGATATTCTGCATGAAATTAAGTGAAAAAAGCATCAGGATAAGCACAAACGAAATTATGAATGAAACAAATTGACTCCTCGTAAATGATGACATCAAAAGCCCGATAGATGTGAGCATCGCACACAAAAGTATCGTTCCGACGTATCCCGAAAAAACCACCCCGTAATCCACTGTCGCGTACCTCCCGAGAATAATAACATAGATAACCGTAGGAATCCACATTAACAATAAAAAAGTTAGCGCGGCAAGATACTTCGAAAAAACCACCTGCGCGTCCGTTACAGGAGCAGTAGATAATAATTCAATAGTTCCCGACCGACGCTCTTCCGCAAAGAGACGCATAGTCAGCGCGGCAGTAACGCCGGCAAGAATAATCCAATAAAAGAAAGTTCCGCCAAACATTATGCTGAATACGTCTTCATTTAGTTTAACGTATTGCGGCAGATTAAGTATTCTAACGAGCAGCCAGAAAACCCATCCCAGCACGGCAAGGAACACACACATTACAATGTACCCTGTGGGAGTATAATAAAGTGCGCTTAATTCGCGTTTATAAAGATTAAAAAAGTTTCGCATAATATAATTTAGTGATTTTTTAATTTATGAATTTCACGATTTTTAAATTGTTATTTCGAAGTTATATTCACAAATGTTTCTTCAAGAGTTGGTGATTTTACGTCAAGTTCACGAATAGTCCATTTTTGTTCATTAACAACATTAAAAATTTCTTCTCTTAAATCAGCTGTATCTTTAAGAGAATTCATTGTAATTTTTGACCATCCGTTTTCAAGAGTTTCTGAAATAACATTTGTGGCAAGTTGAATTTTTCCAATCGCTTTCTTCAATTCTTCAGCTGAAGTTTTTGCTTCGCAGATATAATGTTTTTTTGTTCCGCCGCAAATGTTTTCCATAGAGTCCTGTGCAGCGATCTTACCATTGTACATTATTATCACTTTATCACAAATCATTTCCACTTCAGATAAAATATGCGTTGAAAGAACAACCGTTCTGTCCCGACCTATTTCTTTTATTAGCTCACGAACTTTTATCACCTGATTCGGGTCAAGTCCAATAGTCGGCTCATCTAAAATAAGCAGTTCAGGATCGCTGACCAAAGCATCAGCGAGCCCAACACGCTGTCTGTTTCCTTTTGACAACTGTTCAATAATTCTTGTGCGTTGATGACCTAAATCGCAGGCATCAATGACTTTATCAACCTGATTAGTAATTTCCTGCCCGCGTAATCCTTTTAGTTTAGCGCGGAATGTCAAATATTCATTTATTCTCATTTCAGGGTAAAGCGGAACGTTCTCCGGCATATAACCAATTCGTTTGCGCACTTCGAGTGACTGAGAAAAAACATCGTATCCCGCAACACTAACGCTTCCGGACGTTGCCGGCATAAAGCAAGTAATGATCCGCATCGTTGTAGTTTTGCCGGCACCGTTAGGACCGAGCAAGCCAATGATATCTCCTTTATCGACTGTAAATGTGGTACCATCAACAGCACGAATATCGCCATAACATTTCACTAAATTATTTACTTTAATCATAATAAGAATGGATGTACATTAATCGCAATAGAATTTATGTTTTTTATATATGATAATTTACTAAAATCAACGTTAATTGTCAATAGGTTAACAACTTTATAATTGTTAATTTATATTTTTTTTTGTTAACCGCTTGACAAATAAATTTTTTTCTGATATTATTTGAAAAGTTACTATTAAATCGTAACCTTAATTTTTAAAGTTAAGGTAACTTATCTTTCTCACCCATAGCGGAGGAAAACCATGGCAACAAAGAAAAAAGCGGCTAAAAAGAAAGTAGCCAAGAAAAAAGTAGCCAAGAAAAAAGTGGCTAAAAAAACAGTAGCTAAGAAAAAAGTAG
>JAOZSF010000292.1:2087-3620 GCA_029939815.1 bacterium | reverse complement strand
GGAAGTTTAAATAAATTTTTTATAGTTTTCATAGTTTAACCTGAATTCGAGAGAATTTATCGGTAATTTGCCCACCATCTTCATTACCAAAGACCTACAAAGAATTTTCGAAATACCTTTGGTTATTTTGAAAATTTTTGTAAGCCCCTGATAATAAACCTGTTGAAAACTTATCCATCAAAGTCTCACGGATTCAGGTTTAATATAATCAAGTAAAAAGAAATAATTATCATTTGGCGGGTTAGTTTCTTTAGTCACCTCAACTTTAATTTTGTTTTTACCTTTTTTGATGAAAAATGAACCAAGATTTATTTCGCCTGTAGGCATCACTTTTTCAACACGAAATTTAAGTTGTTCTTTAGCCGGCTGTCCGTTAATAGAAATATTAAAATTCCCAAAAATTTCGCCTTTGGTAGAAGAAATAATTACATTGTTAGTCCCGGATTTTTCTGAATTAAATTCGATTTCAATAAAATCGCCGGGCTTATTTTCAAACCACCACAATCCTCTTCCGCCGCTGCGAAACAGATTATGCCAAGGTTCAACAGACTGCCAACCTGCAATCAAAAGCGGAAGTCTTGGAATAGTTTCGTCAACCAATTTAAGCATAGGAAAATTATCGCCTGGAATTTTGGTATCAGTAACACCGCCTGAAATTTTTAGAATTTTCATATTTTCGCCTTCGATAGCTCCCGGAACTTTTTCGAGAGACGGAAGTTCCGGAATAACAAGTTCTTCTTTTTTTATAGAAGCAAAAGAATCTTTTTCGCCGGGGCGAGCGTACCAGTAAACAGTAGAAGCAAGCGAAACTTTTATGTTTGTATTACAAATATGATGCCAAATTTCTATATCAAATTTTATGGATTTATTGAATGGAATAGCATCAAGAAAATGAAATCTTGAAACACAGCTATGTCCAAAATTCCCGGGTCCATCAGACCTAACCTGATTATGAAACGCGTGAGAAAAAGTACCAAACCAACACCAGGCGTAGCCATAATAATCTTCGGTTCCAGTCCCAAAAGTGCTTGGAAACTTTTCGCCGTCAACATAAATTTTTTCATCACCTTCGCCCCACCAGTTTGCGACCGGATTAGAAACTTGATACATATTCCCGAGATAAGTACCTTTTCCTTCGCAATCCAAAAGCGTCCAGTCAATACGCGGAAAAGTCGAGTGATTATTTAAAGACCTCCATTTAGCAAAAAAGTATTGAGAATTTTCGTTCCAGTTGTAAGCAGCTGAATCAACTTTAAGAAAAAGTTTAACAGGTTTTGAAGAATAGTTTGTAATTTTAATTTTTGCTTTTTTCTTAAAAGGCATTACATAATGAGAATACATAGTTCCATTTTCCAAAACACCAAGCGGAATGGATTTGAAAAAATTTAAGCCGGGAGCTGTAGCAAAAAAATCGCCAAGCGGAGTTTGGACAGAAGGAGTTTTATTGTCGTCAAAAGTTATTTCGAGCAAAGTTCCCCGTAGAGCGTCTTCGAGGTTTTCGGCATTAACTTTACAAATAAAATTATAAATAGC
>JAOZSF010000292.1:0-1987 GCA_029939815.1 bacterium | reverse complement strand
TTCAATTCAAATTCTAAAGAATCGTTTGGATTTAAATTAGAATTTTTAATTTTTTCGTTAAAAATTTTCGGAAGCGCGGATTGTTTTTCCGGCTCTGATAATTTTCTCGCAGTTTCTTTTATAGCCGCAATATTTTTTTTCGCGTTTTTTATAGAAAAAGTTTCTACTTTTGTGCCGGGTTCATAAGTTCGACAATTTATTTGATAATAAATTTTGCCAACAGATAGCGTAACTTTACAATGTTTAGCGTAAGAAATAGGCAGGAAACAGTTTTGCCCTAAACCGCGCACGCCGGAAATCGGCGACGGAAAAATATCTTTACTTCCATCCAGCAAATCAATTAAAGGCATTTCGATTTCCGGTTCAGAATTTCCATCAAAATAAAATCTTATAATGCCATTCGCGTTAGCCGACCAAATACGAACAATAGCCCCCGGACCTTCCGTGTCCATCATCACAAATTCATTAGTTCCGTTTCTTATTTCCGTTCTTAAAAATTTCCCGCAATCATCATTTGCAAACCAGTTTGTGTCGGAAGTGTCATCGGGATTATTTGAAGCTCTGTCATAACTTGAAAACTGCGTACATTTAAATTCCGGGCAAGGAACTTCTGACATTTTTTTCAAATCAGTCATTTCTGTAAGTAAAGATTTTAAAGAAACAGTGTAGTCGCTTTTGAGATCGTCTGACCAGATTAAAGGAGCAAGATAAACACCTTTTCGTCCCCAGCCCGCCCGACTGATAAACCATTTCCCATCATTATCCTGAAAAATTTCTGCGGCATGAGCCGGGAATTTTCCTACTTTATTTTTGATGTCCCAGTGAAAAGGGTTATCGCTGACATAAGCAGCGGAATCGTCATAAGGAGTATTAGTGCAAAGAAACAAATAGAATTTTCCATTTCGTTCAACAACAAACGGAGATTCTGTTGGCCCGCCAAAAGTTCCTATAGTTGGATGCGTGAAAACGACTTTAGGATTTTTCCAGTTAATCAAATCATCGCTTGTAACCGCCATGACAACATGATTACCTTTATGTGCAGGACGGTTTGCCGTGTAATACATTATCCATTTATCTTTCAATTTTAGAATACAAGGATCACGAGCATCAAAGCCGTCCACAATCATCGGATTTTTTGGATGTCGTTTCCAGGTTTTTAAATCCGGAGACGTAGCAAGATGAATTTTATATTTAGTGTTATCTTTATCGCCAGCACAGTAAAACATATAATAAAGATTATCGTGTAAAATAACGTGCGGAGCCCAAAGATGTTCTTCGTTCCAGGGCGGGTTTGGATTAACAGTAAGTGCGAAAGTTTTTTTGTCCCATTGTTTTTGCAAAAGATTTTTTGCAGTAGCGTGCGCAAAGTTATCTTCATCTAAAGGGTTTGCTGGTTCCTGGTGTGTAATACCAAAAAGGTGCCATTTGTTTTCCGGACCTTGAATAAAACAATGGTCGTTAATGTACCATTCTTCTTTTTCACCGATGCTTGGATCATAAATTTTCACAAATTCGCCAGATTTGAGAATCGGTTTTTCTGGTTGAACAGCAAAAAGATTTACATTAATCAAGCAAAAAAAAGTAATAAATAAAGTACATAACCGCATAATTTTTTCTCCGTTAGATTTAAATTTTAATTAGATGTTACTCGCAAAAGGGCAATTGACACAAAAGGTCGATTATTATTGATTAAAATTGCTGAACAAAAACTTTTTTAGAACTTTTTTTGCAAAAATTTATAAAAGACGCCCTGAAAGGGCAAATTCAACGTAGCCTGCGGCAACGCCGTAGGTAAACGAGAAAAAGAATTATTAACACTGAAAGTGTTGCTCAAAATATTGAACAAGCCCTACAGGCTTGATGCTTACGCTATTTCTAACCTACGGCGATGCCGCAGGCTACGTTGAAATATCCCGTCAGGATATTTTAAAATAACTTTTTACCCATAAGTAATAAAATATAAGTCGGTTGTCGGCATTACCAAATC
>JAOZSF010000291.1 GCA_029939815.1 bacterium | reverse complement strand
AAGATTTCGATAAATATAGTCAAAATTTTAATTCTATTATTCTATCTGTTAAACCAAATCAGGATCTCGTTTATAAGCCGAGATGGACTGATACTCTTCCGCTATTCATATTAAAAATTAATTGGATAACCGTTCTTGGAAAAGCAATTGATGGTGCAATAATAGGAGCTGCAGCTGTGCTTTTAATAAAATGGAAAAAGAAGAAGAAAAAACAGAAAGAAATTAAATGAAAATTATTTAACCACGCTTTGCGTGCTGCTTCATAATGGGGTGTTCCGTGTTGGTTCTTGGATATTCAATCTTGGTTTTAATTGTACTCCCCTTAAATAGTACTGCCATAAATAAATTTAAGTTTTATTTTAATAATTTTGCTATTAAATCATTCTGCTAATAGAATTAATTATTCTGTTAAAAATCGTCCTGTTAAAACGTTTTTATCTCTATTTCTTTCGGCTTGAATATCGTCATTATCGCACCGTGATGTTCCGTACTAACCGTAATTTTACTCTCCTCTTTTAATCTTTTCATAACTTTTCGCGTTGGCAGTCCAAGTGAATTAGGTCCAACACTTATTAATGTTACAGCCGGTTTGACAACCTGCAGAAATTTCTCCGAACTTGAACTCGATGAACCGTGATGACCTGCCTTTAATACATCACTTTTAACTTTGTAACCATTGGCAATTTCTATCGCTTCGCTTGCAATTGTTGAATCACCGGTTGTCAAAAAACTTCTTCCATTCCACTCCCATCGGGTAACAATTGACCAGGGATTTCCTCCCCATTCCGCTGCAAGAGATGGGTAATTTGTTGTTACTGCGGGTGGATTTATAACTGTTGCCGTAACGGAATTCCAACATAATTTATCTCCGGCAAAGAGTTCCCGCCATTCAATATTTTTTTCTTTCGCGATTTGTTTTAATTGGTTTGCAAGAGGATTATCATAAAGTTCAGGAGGAGAGAAAATCCGCCGCACTTTCATCATTTTTAACACATCTACAATTCCGCCAACGTGATCCCTGTCAAAATGTGAACAAATTACAGCATCAAGTTCGTTCACGCCTGCCGAACGTAAATACGGAACAACAACGCGGGACCCCATTGACCACGGTCCGTATCGAACGCCTCCGTCAATTAAAATTGTTTCGCCGGAAGGAAGATGAATTACTGAAGCGTCACCCAAGCCGACATCGAGAGTTACGACTCTGAAAAAGTTTTCATCCGGGTTTTTATGACTTTTGATTGAAACAAAAAACAGAAGCCAAATGAGGCATGCTGCCGCTCCGGCAAATCTTACCGCGAAATGTTTTTTCCTTTTCAGAACACTTAATGCCCAGACAAAAGTAACGGTTATCGCGGAATAATATAAAAAGATTTCCCAGGAACTCAAAACTTTTGCCGAGAAATATGCCATAGGAATTTTCCCAACATAATTTACAAGCTTTAAAAGCAAATGCAGCAAATATAAATTTAGATGATTTATTATCATCGCAAACGCGGGCGATATAAAATAAACGGCTAAAGTCGCGATTCCTAACCCTAAAATAATTCCTATCGCGGGAACTACACATAAATTCGCGAGCCAGGATGACGGGGTGATTAAATTGCTCCGCGTTAATGTTATCGGCCAGGTGATAAGCCATATCGCCACAGTCGCGGAAGCAATTTGAAGGAAATACCGAAGTCCGGTATAAAAGTATCGTTTGCGTAAATGCTCAATATCGTAAACTGCGGGCCCGCGAACCCATTCTACTCGTTCAAGAAATTTATTGAATAAATAAGCGATTGAAAGTAGAGCAGCAACGGCAAGGAAAGTTAACTGAGTTCCCATTGAAGCGATTTCTTTCGGCCACAAGAGCAGATAGAAAAATCCCGCGACAAGCAACGCCTGCGCCGCACTGTGTGGCCGCTTTATCAACGGCGCAATCGCAAGCGCGGAAAACATGAAACTTGCTCTTACAACTGATGCCCGGAGTCCAACCATCGTTGCGTAAAGCCATAAAACCGGCAGCAGGGCGAGACCGCGATATTTCCACGGAACTCCCGCGAGCCACATAAAGCACCACCATATCCCGCAGACAATTCCAATATGCAATCCTGAAATTGCGATGATATGAAATGTGTTTGTGCGCTGAAGGAGTTCAGTCAATTTTTCCGGCAGAATTTCTTTAGTTCCGAGGATCATTCTTCTTAAAATTCCCGTTTCGGTTTCGTAACCGTCATTGAGGGAAAGTATTTTCGCGAAAGTATTTCGTAAATCATCAAGTTTTCTGCGTAATTTTAAAAAAAGCGATGTTTTTGGTGGATTCTGCCATTTTAGAATCCCACTATTGGCTATAAATTTATAAGTTATTCCCTTTACAGAAAAATATTCCGCTATGTCAAATTCTCCCGGATTTGTCGCAGGAAGATATTTCCTGTATTTTCCAGTTGCATTTATTAAATCACCACGCTCGATTTTTAACGGAACGGTATTTACTATTGTGCATCTAACACGTTGATTTACATTTGAAAGAATTTTATTTTTTAGTTTTACTTTATTAATCCTTAAAATAAATGTCCCGCAATATTCAGAGTTAGTATTGAAACCAAATCGACTTTCCTGCCAGTTTATTTCGCTGTCAACAATTCCGCTTACATTTGCTTTGAATTTGTTCGGGAAATTTATTTTATTTATTGGGTCTGCGGTAAGCAGATAACCGAGGAAGAAACATCCGGCAATAACTGAAGTGGAGAATAAATTTTCTGCAAAAGAAAAGCGGCTCGCGAAAATCAATAAAATAATCGTTAAAATCAGCCAGCAGATAAAAATTATGTTTAATGTTGCTAAACAATAATTACCGGCAATCGGTACAATTAAAATACCGGCGAGCAAAGCAAAAAATGCGCGTAAAAGGGTAGAATTTTTCAAAATATTTGTCTCCTTAGTTATTATACCAAATAATGGGAACAATGGACATACCACCCCGCCCTTCGGGCACCCCTCCTTAACAAGGAGGGGAGTTTAATGACAGAAGACACCCGATTTTGTAAGTGGCATAAAACAAGTGGTTTATACGGAGTACAGTAATAAAGACTCGCGCGAATGATTGGCAAATCCGGCGAGGCATTTACTGTGCTGGCGCGTTAGCGACAGAATTATCAAGTAATAATCATAAGTTGTCATCAGGTTTAGCAGATAAGCATAATTTTTTTGCTTCGAACGAAAAAAATCATTCGCAATAAATGATTTTTCGGGTACAAAAAATCTTTATTATTGCACTCCGTATCGGAAAACAAAGGACGGTAAATTTTTTTGCTCTTTTTCAAGTTGGCGGAACAAACCCTGGGAACACCGAGCTACAGCTCGGTAGTATTTTCAACGTGTTTTCAAATGTCAAGCAAAAAAAAACTTTTAATAACACCCAAGCTGGAGCTCGGTGTTCCCAGATAATACTTGCTCCGTGAGGAGCAACATATTTGTAGAAAAAAACCGATAGAAAAACGAGTTCGCACCATAAATAGCGCCCGACCGAAAACCCCGTTTCCGATTTATCGGTCGAAAATGCAAATTATGGGGTTTTCGGTCAGGCACTAAATACGACATATTTTTATATCGAAACATTATATTACGTTATATCTGTCTACTT
>JAOZSF010000290.1:2112-3658 GCA_029939815.1 bacterium | reverse complement strand
TTATTTACGGGGCTTCTGCGGCAGTTATTGTTTTCGTTCTATATTTCGTCGGTTTTAAATATGATGCCGATTTGGCGGCATTAATGGTATGTAATGCAGGTTCGCCATTGCTTAATAAGTTAAAATAATCTAAATATTAACCCATGATTTTAGTCAGGGGAAAACAAAAAATGAAAAAATTAAAAAAAATTATTCCTCTTATAATTATTGTTGTTGCAGCTTTCGCTATCGGTTACTGCT
The DNA here is from genome assembly GCA_029939815.1 of bacterium. GTDB lineage: Bacteria > Auribacterota > UBA3054 > UBA3054 > B51-G9 > B51-G9. Next base: position 3,418 of record JAOZSF010000290.1, on the reverse strand, counting down.
CAAAAACCATTTTGCCGGAAGATTCGGGAACGACAAAAATTACAGCACCGGAGAAGCAAAAGCAAATCTGGACGTGCTCAATGCACCCGCAAATCCGCAAAAATGAGCCGGGACAATGCCCGATTTGTTCTATGGAACTTATTCCTTCCGAGACATCTGATACTGGCAGTCATGTTGCAAAAAATATAATTAATTTGTCGCCTATTGGCGAGAAATTAGCTGAAATACAAACAGCCCCGGTTGAAAAAAGAATTCCGAAAAAAGAACTTCGACTGACAGGTAAAATTGTTTTCGATGAAACTCTTGTCGCAAATATTACCGCCTGGACACCGGGCCGTCTTGAAAAACTATTTGTGAATTACGTCGGTATAAAAGTTACAAAAGGAGAACACCTTTTTGAACTGTACAGCGAAGAACTTTACGTTAAACAGGCGGAATATGTTATCGCGCGACAGGCAGGACGAACACCGGAAGCTTCCGGTCGTGAGAGTTTAATTCTTGCCGGAATGAGTGAAAAAGAAGTCGCTAAACTGGAGAAAACAGGAAAGCCGCAGCTTTATGTAACTATAAATTCCCCAATTAGCGGAACCGTTGTTGAGCGGGATGGAAGTGAAGGAATGTATGTCAAAAGAGGAACGATAATTTACAAAATTGCTGATCTGTCAAAACTTTGGCTTATGCTTGACGTCTATGAAAGTGATGTTGGCTGGCTGCGTTATGGACAGAAAGTCCTTTTTGGTGTTGATTCAATGCCGGGAACAACTCTAACGGGAAAAGTTGTTTTTATTCCGCCGGTTTTGGACGAAAAAACAAGAACGATTAAAGTTCGCGTGAATGTTGATAATGCAGACGCTAAATTAAAGCCGGGATTGCTTGCTCACGCTACCGTTTTTTCAACTTTAATGTCTGATAAACCGGTTATGGATAAATCACTTGCCGGAAAATGGATCGGACCGATGCACCCTGAAATAATCATGGATAAACCGGGGAAATGTCCAATTTGCGGAATGGCGCTTGTTCCTGTTGAAGAATATTTTTCTTCAATAAATACAAATGCAATGCCGTCTCTTGTAATTCCGGCTACCGCGCCGCTTATCACAGGAAAAAGAGCTGTTGTTTATATTGCTGACCCCGATAATCCCGGAAATTATGAGGGAAGAGAAATTGTTCTCGGTCCCCGTGCGGGAAAATATTACGTTGTGAAAAGCGGATTGATGGAAGGGGAGCAGGTTGTAGTAAACGGTAATTTTAAAATTGACAGCGCAATGCAGTTGGAAGCTAAACCAAGCATGATGAACCCGGAAGG
>JAOZSF010000290.1:0-2012 GCA_029939815.1 bacterium | reverse complement strand
CTCGATAAAATTATCCGCTTTTGCTTAGAGCAGAAAGTTATCGTCTTTCTCTGCGTTATTATGATTATCGGCTGGGGAGTTATGGTCGCTCCGTTCGATTGGAATATTTTCGGATTGGAACGTTCGCCCGTTCCTGTTGACGCTATACCCGACATAGGAGAAAATCAGCAGATAATTTTTACTTCCTGGCAGGGACGGTCGCCGCAGGATATTGAAGACCAGATAACTTATCCGTTGACCGTTTCGCTTCTTGGAGTTCCGGGAGTAAAGACTGTGCGTTGTTTTTCGATGTTTGGTTTTTCATCAATTTACGTTATTTTTAAGGAGGACGTTGATTTTTACTGGTCGCGCTCACGCGTGCTCGAAAAACTTAACAGTCTGCCCGCAGGTACTTTACCGGATGGAGTTAAACCCGCGCTTGGACCCGACGCAACACCACTCGGCCAAGTTTTCTGGTACACTCTTGAAGGAAAAGATAAAAATGGAAATCCGACAGGCGGTTGGGACCTCAATGAGCTCAGGACAATTCAGGACTGGTATGTTCGATACGGTTTACTTGCGGCAGACGGCGTTAGTGAAGTAGCCTCCATCGGCGGATTTGTTCAGGAATATCAAATCGATATCGATCCGGACGCAATGCGGACATACAATATTTCGATTAAAGATATTATAAAAGCGGTAAAAAATTCAAATAAAGATGTTGGCGCGCGAAACATTGAAGTTAATAAAGTTGAATATATAATTCGCGGACTCGGCTTTATAAAAAATGTTGACGATATCGAGAATACAGTCATAAAAGCCGAAAATAATGTCCCCGTTTATGTTAAAAATGTGGCGCATGTTTCACTCGGACCAGCTTTCAGAAGAGGCGCGCTCGATAAAGGCGGCGCGGAAGCTGTTGGCGGAGTTGTTGTTATAAGATACGGCGAAAATCCTCTCGCGGCAATTAAAAATCTTAAAAAGAAAATTAAAGAACTGTCCATCGGACTGCCGGAAAAAACTCTGCCGGACGGTACGGTAAGCAAAGTGACCATTGTTCCGTTTTATGATCGCACAGGTTTGATTAACGAAACATTAGAAACGCTTAACAGCGCGCTGACAGAAGAAATTCTTGTTACGGTTATTGTTGTGCTGATTATGATTATGCACTTCTCGAGTTCAGTCCTTATTTCCGGTATGCTTCCGCTTGCAGTTTTACTCTGCTTTATCGCAATGAAACTTTTCCGCGTTGACGCGAATATCGTCGCGCTGTCAGGCATCGCGATTGCCATTGGAACGATTGTGGATATGGGAATAGTAATCACGGAAAATATTTTACAACATTTGAAAATAGCACCACCGGATAATCCCCCTTTGAAGGGGGAGACCGCAAGGGCGGGGGATGTTAAACTCGAAATTATTTTCCGGGCAACTAAAGAAGTCGGCAGCGCGGTGGTTACGGCGGTTGCGACAACCGTTGTTGGTTTTTTGCCTGTCTTCGCGATGACCGGCGCGGAAGGAAAATTATTCCGTCCTCTTGCTTTCACTAAGACTTTTGCGTTGATTTCCTCTTTAATTATTGCGATTACAATTCTTCCCCCGTTAGCGCATTTGATATTTAAGCGTCCGAAAGTAGTTCCAGGCAAGCACGACAAATTGCGAAAATATATTATTACTTTTACTGCCGCAGCAATTGTTCTTGTTTTCCTTGCTAAAAAGTGGATGCCGCTCGGAATTGAAAAAGGAACGGTAATTAATGCCGGATTTGTCGCATTAACTATTGGCTCGATCTTATTTTGTATGATGCTTTTTCAGCGTTTTTATTCAAAAATTCTGAGATGGTGTCTTGATAATAAAATCTTGTTTCTTTCCCTGCCGGTAATAATTATGATTATTGGTTTTTCCGCCTGGCTCGGTTTTAATAAAATTTTCGGTTGGTTGCCCAAACCAATTAAAAATCTGAGTATTGTAAAAGTAGTTGCAAATAAATTCCCGCCGCTTGGAAGAGAATTTATGCCGCCGCTTGACGAAGG
>JAOZSF010000289.1 GCA_029939815.1 bacterium | reverse complement strand
TGTTAATTATGATTATATTGTTGTAGAAAAAATCTTTTTGTTTTAATATAATTATAATACTGACATTAGACTTTAGACTTTCGACCCGGGCATGCGCCGGGCTTCGCTTTTAACTAAATAACTAAATCAAAGGAACCGTCATGAAAAAACTACAATTTCTCTCAGCTGTCATTATTGTCACGTTATTCTTTGTTTTCACAGCAAACGCCGAAATCACAAACGGTAACTTCGAAATGGGCAGCTTATACGGTTGGACAAAAACCGGGACCGCATGGGATGACTCACCTGAAACTACAAATTATTGGCCGGGGCAGCAGGTTGGATTCGGATGTGAAGGGACTTATTTCGCGCTTTCAAGAAGGAGTCCCTTTACTGCACCTGACGCCGAAACAGCAACCGGAACTCTTCGTTCCGCCACATTTTCAATACCGGAAGATCATGCACTGTCATTTTTGATATGTGGTTGGTCAAAATGGCCTGCCGACCCGTCTAATTCATATAATTATGTTTCTATAAAGCGTGTTTCCGATGATACAGAAATTGAAAGATTTTGGGCTCCTGATGAGAATGTTATGAGTAAAATAACTTTTGCTCCTCCTACTAATCTTTATAATGTTGAGCTTTATGTTGAAGTTGTTGACAATTGCGCCTTAACCGGTTATGCATGGCTTGGTGTTGATGATTTTAAAGTTGAGGAAGCGGACCCGCGCAACTGGGACTTTGAAACGGGAACTTATACTAACTGGACAGTTACCGGGGCTGCATGGTCAACCGGTCCTGTTACAACTAACTGGGCGTCATGGGTTTTTGCGGGAAATCCAATTCATGGAGATTACTATGCGAATTCGATGGTAGGCGGTGGGCCCCAGACAGGCACACTCAGAACTGCCACGTTTACATGCCCAACCAATTACGCGGTATCGTTTCTGATAGGAGGGCACTCAACTTATTGGGCGCCGGAAAAATATAATTATGCTACCCTTAATCTCGCTTCCGATGGGACAGAACTTGACAGAGTATGGGCGCCGGATAATGATTTTGTGCAGGGCGCCTTATTGGAATCTGCTGCAGCTTATGGTAAAGAAGTTTATATAGAAGTTGTGGATGATTGTGCGTCAAACGTTTACGCTTGGCTTTCCGTTGATTATTTTCGTCTGATTGATACGGGAATGCAAAATTTTGACTTTGAAGAAGGATATGTAGGCTGGGATGTCTCAGGCGTTGCCTGGGGCAGCGCGCCGGTAACGACTAATTTTGTCCCGGAACATTTTGAATTCAATCCTATCCATTTAGATTATTATGCAAATTCTATGGTCGGTGGTGAAATAAATACCGGGACTCTAAAATCAACGACTTTTATGTATCCGCAAGACGGCTATGTTAAGTTTCTGATAGGCGGATGGTCGTCTTTTGGCGGCGGCGAAGGTGCATATAACTATGTGGCTTTGAAAAAGGCATCGGATGGCTCGGAATTTGGACGCGTTTACGCGCCGGGGCAAAATCTTGTGGTTGAAAGAGCTATCACAAATGCGTCAGCTTATAACCAGGAGGTGTATATAGAAGTTGTTGATAACTGCACAAGTGGCGCCTATGCATGGCTAAGCGTTGATTATTTTCAAATAAAAACTTTCGTTCCGGAACCACCTGCAGAAGTTACAGCTTCTGATGGAACATACAGCGATGGAGTGAAAGTTATCTGGCTGCCAAGTTTAGAAGTTGATAAATATGCTGTTTTTCGCGGAGTTAGTGATGAAACAAATCTTGCAATAGATGTTTCAGGTGATATCTCGGCTGAAAGTAATGAATATTTTGATACTACCGGCTTAGATAACAGCAACTATTATTACTGGGTTAAAGCCGGGAACTCTTACGGATGGAGCGAATTCGGCGATTATGATGTCGGTTTCAGGTCAACTGCCAATCCGCCTGATAAACCGGTAAATCAATCTCCCGCAGACGGCTCTTTACAAAATTTCCCTGTTGCTTTATCAGCTTCCGTTTACAATGACGCAGGCGGATGGCCGTTTGAAAACAGCAAATGGCAGTTAAGTTCCGAAGCGACTTTCTCTTCACCAAGAGAATTTCAGGGCGGACCGACAAATATTGTTGTTGCCTTATCCGGGATGGTTTTTACTGGAACTAATTACTGGCGTGTAAGTTATATGAGCGACCGCAACAAGTGGAGTGACTGGTCGGATTCAACAACTTTTATAGTTGAGCGCGATGTTAATTCTCCATATTATTTTTACGATACATTTAATAATGTTCCCGGTTCCGGAAACGTGAACGCGGGATACTATAACGCCGGTCGGCAGTATGGGACAGCCGCACCTATCGATTACTCAATTTCAGGAATAACTGAAGTTGGCCAATCAGCAGCAACGCCAAATAAATTAACATTAAATGGTGTGTCGTCCTGTTCGCCGAATTACAGTTTTACCGATTACACAAATTTTGTAATTGAGTTTGACGTTTTTCCGGCAAATTCCAGTTGGACAGGTATCAGCTTCGGTAAAATCGCACAGAACGCTTTTCCGGTAAGCCCCGGCGGAATGGGTATAGTTTTCTTCGGCGCGGGTGCATCGGCAACCGGAGTATACCAGGTTTTTAGTGGAGATAGTACAGTTGCCGGAGGACTTGTTGGCTCGCCTAATTATACAAACATGCATGTTAAAATTGCTGTTGCCGCGGAAAACTTTGAAAATGACACGGCTTATATCTCGATGTATATTAATGGTAAACCGATGCCGTTAAGACAAGATACTTTTGTTGACCCAAATCCAACTAATAATCATCCGATATATTTTTATGTTTATGAGAGAACAAGCGGCTTTTCAGAAAATTACATAACTCTCTATAATAGTGGTGATGTGGGTGTGATTGATAATTTTAAAATCATGCCATCCGGCGCAAAAATGACAACACGTACCTGGGAAAGTGATGCGGATTTGTGGATCGGCACAAGCAATGAAGTCGAGGAATTTACTCATGCAGTCAATTTAAATTGGGGTACCGAAATTACTGTTGATGGTTTGGCTTTTGAAGCGCCGGGCGAAATCAATGTTTTACAGACGAATGATTCGATTCCTGAAGTTAATGGCGCCGATTGGCGCCTCTTCGGCGCGGATGGGAATATTTCAGCAGGTCAGTTCGAGTTTGATTCTGCTCCTTTACCAAGCGGAACAGGCGCTGACATTGAAAAATATTTTTATTACGGATGGGGCTCATCAATCGGAATAACTTTATCAAATCTTACATCCGGTTCATCGAATGTTTTCTATATTTACGGGCGACCGTTTGATAACTCAAAACCGCGAGCATCTTACATTTCCGGCAGCGATGGCGGTATTTTCCTCGTTGATGAAAATGTTCCGCCGGATAAATGTCAAATTATAAGTTATGAATATCTGGCTGATTCGGATGGAACTTTTACTCTTACATTTACTCCGCAGCCGGGGCAGGATTATATTCTTTATGGCTTCAGCAGTGTTGAAACGGGAGTACCTGAAATAGGAATGGTATTCAGTATTTTGTATTCAGTATTCGGTATTTATATAATGAGGAAATATGTTCATTAATCTGAAATCCCCCTCAATCCCCCTTTAAAAAAGGGGGACTTAATCCAATAATCCAATAATCCAATAATCCAATAATCCAGACCAATGACTTCTAT